>JAQBPP010000112.1 GCA_028287455.1 Bacilli bacterium
GGCACAAATTTCTCACGTCGATAGGAAACGATGCCGTTGCCTCCATCTCCGCCTTTTACGAAAATCTTCGCCGTATCCACAAACATGGGTGATCCCCCCTTATTCCCCCGGAGTGGTTTGGCTGACCCAAATAGGCTGTCCTGTTAAAGAAACAAGTCGAGCATTGATTTCCACCCGGTTTTCTAGCAGCTGCTGATGAAGCCTGTCAATATTCATACAAAGTAAAATAAGTCCTTTATGCCCAATCCAGCTTACGATTTCCTGACAGAATGCCTCTGTTACAGCTTCCCCCAAAAGCACAAGGTTAAGTCGCACTCCATTGCCATCCGGGATTAAAGTCAGCAGCCACTGGATGTCGGCTGATGTATCTTCGTGCAACTCCTGCGCCAGCCCATGTAAATCATACAGAATTTCAGCCAAATGATTTGATGATTGATCGCTTATTTTAGGCATTTGATCTCTCACAGCCAGCAGCCCGTCATGCTCTCTCTGATTAGAAGGGAGCTGTCCATCCAACTGCGTGTGGATTTCAATGCTCAAACCTGGGTAGTCTATTTTTGCAGAAATCGCTGCATAAGAAATAATCGGATTCCATAACTGCCCTAATTCGCTGTGTTGACGAGCAGCCTGTACCAACGAATTTAACGCTGAAGCAACACGTTCCTCTTTGCCAAGCTGTATGTAAGCTTTAATCAATTGAACCTGGTTTAGCACCTCGTGACGGTATTTCGCTAATACAGTAAGCAGTTCATGTTTAGACACAACTGATACATCCAGTTCCGGTCGTTGTCGCACCCAGTCAATTCCATTTGCCCACAACACGATAATGAGTATGACGGCTATCAGAAAACGCCAGATATCAGCACCAAAAAGATGGGCCGAAGCTAACAGGCAGACAAGAATTAGAGCGATAACTGTTTGCAAGGCAATCGATAATTTTCCTTTTTTATCATATCTGTCGATCGCCTTCACGCTCCATCTTCCTTTTAGCTTGGGCAGCCGATGGTAAAAAAAGACAGCCCTTGCGGGCTGTCACAGAAAGACAGTTTAAGCCTGAACAGTTTCTACTGCTTCTACTGCTTCTACTTGTACCGGGTAAACTGACACCTTTTTCTTGTCACGGCCATATCGTTCAAAAGCCACCCGACCAGCGGCTGTAGCAAACAACGTGTCGTCTCCGCCACGACCTACATTGGAACCCGGATAAAATTTGGTGCCACGTTGTCGAACCAGGATGGAACCTGCCGTTACAACCTGTCCATCTCCGCGTTTCACACCGAGACGTTTTGCGATCGAGTCGCGTCCGTTTTTGGTAGAACCTACCCCTTTTTTGGATGCGAACAACTGCAAGTTAAGTTTCAACATTTGCGTCACCCCCTCATTTTCATTTGGAATTTATCGTCTGTTCCTTAATCGCTACGTGATGTGGATATTGTTCAACAATATCCTGCAACCCACAAATGGTGCTTGCAAAGATCAGTTGAAGATCATGCTGTACAGATTCTGGCAGCCCGGCAGGCAATGAACAATTAAGTTTATCATGCTCTAGAACCGCTGGCACTTCAATACCTAACAATTTCTCACAACTGTTGACCGCTGTAATCGCAAGCACAGATACAGCAGCGCACACAATATCCTGACCAGGATCGCTAAACAGGGCGTGACCCTCAATCTGCAACCTGACGATCTGCTGATCGTGGCGAAAGACTGTTATGTGAATCATGATTATGCGTTAATTTTCTCGATCTCAACCTTGGTATAAGGTTGGCGATGACCTTGTTTCTTGTGGTAGTTCTTCTTCGCCTTGTACTTGAAAACGATGATTTTCTTCGCCTTGCCGTGACTCACGACTTTCGCAGAAACACTGGCACCTTGAATCAGCGGAGAACCTACTACTACACCATCGTCCTTGCTGATGATCAACACTTTATCGAAATTCACAGAAGCACCTTCTTCAGCTTCCAGTTTTTCAATATAAAGCACGTCACCTTGTTGAACCTTATACTGTTTTCCGCCTGTTTCAACAATCGCGTACATACGTGCACCTCCTTCTCATCCAGACTCGCTCATAACAGGTAGCTGACTAAGCATTTGAAAAACCTGTGCGACGCGGTTACAATGACATGCGCAGATGCCAAATAACTCTATAACTTTATCACATCCAGTTGCACACAGTCAAGAGAGCTATAACAGTTGCGATAGTTTCGTTTGAGGACCTGATCCGTCAAACATTACGGTCAGGATATCATCCTCTGACAACGTCTTCCACTCTTGGTGCCGGGTGCTAAAAATGGAGATCATATGGTAGGCGTCGGGAACAAATTCACCGGCAATTTGCACCACTGTCATATCGGGGTCAGCTATCAATCCGCGACCTACAAGCGGCCCCAGTTTGATTTGATTGCGTTTTGCGTCAAGGAACCGAATCAGGTCGTACTGCCGATGTTTGCGCAGCTGCAGACTGGATAGAAATAAAAACAATCCTAGCGTGGTCATGCCCACATTCAAATACCCCATCCATAGCGCACTGACTCCGACGACCATCATCACCAGTGAAAGAAAGATCGCCATTTTGGACGCCACCTCCGTCGCGCGCAAAAATCCCACTTCAGCTGCAGCTGCCGCCCTCAGGATCCTTCCTCCATCCAGCGGCAAACCGGGCAGCAAATTGAAAAAAAGCAAGATCAAATTAAACTCAATCAGATAAGTTCGCCATTCTCGCGAGCCGGTGCCCAGTACGCTTGCAAATGCCAACAAGAAAAGCAAAATTCCATTCACACAAGGCCCTGCGATGGCAATCCAGACTTCATGTTTTGGATTCCAGCCCAGCCTGCCATGCGCAAGTTTTACTACCCCGCCAAACGGTAGCAGTTGGACCTCCATCACTTTATATCCTAGAAAAGTGGCCGCTGCTGCGTGGCCGAGTTCGTGCAGCAGCACCAGCCCGAACCAGACAGACACCTGGATCCACATGCCCACAGCGACACTGGCTGCAAAAAGCAGCACAAACAGCGGGTGGATCCGAAACCGCAGCGACGCTGCCTGTCGGTTCATCCTTGCTTCATCATTTGCCCATGGAGGTGGCTTAGTGACGAGAGATTAAGCTGGGCAAAGAGGGTCTGAAACCAATGAATCACTTGATTTGCAGAATAATCCCAGACCATCGAAAATTCTACCCAGGCCCTGACATGTTCTGCCCAGGATTGACTGCTCTGATAACTGCAATAGACCAAAACAATCAGTGCGATACTTACGGTTAACTGCCACAACAACGCAGAGGGCGACCCAGTACCGCTCGCATACGCTTCTCGGCGCGGATCGTAAGGCACCGCGCGTTTATATCTGTAATTCATCATCTCGCCCTGATAGCGCGAATAGGGATAACGGGAATTCGGATATTGCGTCGATGGAGGATATTTGGGTCGGCTCGGGTTAGGGTGATAAGAAGGTGCTCCACCCTTGGCACCCCGCTCTTGCTTAGCGGTCCATGCGGGCTGTGTATCTGACCAAGACTGAATTGACCCGAGGGAATCTTGAAAATCTTGTACATCTTGAGAATTGCTTTGCACGCCTACCGCCCCTTTTATCATAAGTAGTACAACCCTATGATTGAAGTAGCAGAGGTATGTCCACTAGTAAAAATAAACTTAGTAAAACCAGCCCTTTTTGCTTCGGACACCTACATTGAGAACAAGACCAATGGCGATCATCGTTGTTAAAATGGAACTGCCGCCGTAACTGATTAAGGGCAATGTAATACCAGTGATTGGCATCACAGAGATGGTCATGCCGATATTTTCAACAATCTGCGCTAGAAACATTGAAATCACTCCTGTGATCAGCAGCGTGCCTTCCAGATCGCGCGCATAGGAGGCAAGCTTGATCATCCGGTACAAAAGCACGGCATACAGCAGTAAAATGAATGCCGCTCCAATAAAACCAGTCTCTGCTGAAAACACAGAAAAAATGAAGTCAGTGTGACGCTCCGGCACGGATTGTATCCCTTTGAACAAACCGAGACCGAAAATCTGACCGCCGCCGATGGCAAGCATGGATTGGTAGACCTGATAACCAGCGTCGCTTTTTTGGGCTTCAGGATTTAAAAACGAGATCAATCGCTGCCATTGATATTTGTGTATGATATGGAAAAATAAAGTTTGCCGATAAAAATAAATGAGCACCAAGAAAGCGATGATAAAGGCCAAAATCGCCGCCAATAGCAAGCCATGTTTCATCTGAATTCCATTCACATATAAAATGCCCACAGCTACTGCGGACATCATGAGTGTGGTACCCATATCAGGTTGAAGCAAAACAAGCAAACAAGGAATTAGCGCTAAACCAATTGGCACCAGTAAATCTCGATGCTTCTGGATCGTCCTGCGTTTAATTTCCGGTTCAGCACCGGCAAACCATTTAGCCAGAGTCATGATCAAGATGATCTTCATAAACTCGGCTGGCTCAAATGTAAAAGGGCCGATCTTCAGCCAGCTATTGGCGCCATGTGTAACCTTGCCCCACAAAAAAACCAACACAAGCATAGAAATGCCCGCAATATAAAGCCAATGCCATTTTTTGAGCAAATCATGATAATCGATACGAAAGGCAAGGAAGGCGGCACACGTTCCAATTGCATACCAGATGATCTGCCTTAAGTAGAAATAATTGGCTGGCCCGATGTCATTTTGACGTGTAGCGCTTGCAATGGAAACAATGGAAATCAGCGAAAACATGGCAACTACAAAAACGATTAAACGGTCTATGCCCGGTTGTTTGCTGCCTGTTTTTAACCAAGTATCCACAAGATTCCACCTCAAATCTAATGGCACCTTAGCTGATCAATCAATATCCGCTGCTATTTTGTGCCGAATATCTGTTTAATTCTACCCATAAATGAGCGTTTCTCATCCAAAATCATGAGCGGAACCGAATCACCCAGAATGCGTCGGGCAATGTTACGGTAAGCGATTGCCGCTCGTGAATTAGGATTTACAACTGCCGGTTCTCCCCTGTTTGCAGACGCAATCACAAATTCATCATCTGGAACAACTCCTAAGAGGTCGATCGCCAGCAATGAAGTGATATCTTCAATGTCGAGCATATCTCCCTGCTGCATCATATGGGGCCGTACGCGATTGATAATCAATTTCGGATGTTTGATTTTAGCTGCTTCCAAGAGACCAATCACTCGATCCGCATCTCGGACTGCTGCATTTTCAGCAGTAGTGACCACGATGGCCCGTTCGGCGCCTGCTATAGCAATTTTAAAACCCTGTTCAATTCCTGCCGGACAGTCAATAATTACATAATCATAGGAAGGTTTTAATTCGTCGATCACTTTTTTTACAGCTTCCGGTGTCAGCGCGGACTTGTCTTTAGTCTGTGAAGCTGCCAGCATGGTCAAATTGTCGAATCGTTTGTCTTTTATCAAAGCTGCTTCCAGCCTGCACTGACCTGTCACAACATCTACCAAATCGTAAACAATCCGGTTTTCCATACCGAGCACGACATCCAGATTGCGCAGCCCAATATCGGTGTCGACCAAACAAACTTTCTTCCCCAACAGAGCTAAAGCAGCGCCCAAATTAGCAGAAGTCGTCGTTTTACCTACACCGCCTTTTCCCGATGTTACAACCACTGTTTCTCCCATAACCTGTAATTTCCTCCCAAAAAGCTACATGAGAATGTTTGACAAATGCTGCAGTTTATCAACGGCCATTTGTCCTTCAAGCAGATAGGCGAATTCCATTTCTGTCGCTTGTTTCGGTTCACCATCAGGTGACCGGGAAATCACATTGGCTATTCTGATCTGAGTAGGCATGAAGTAAACAGCGGCGATGATGCTTTGTTCATCTCCAAAACAGCCAGCGTGCGCCATTCCACGCAACGTCCCCATTACAACGATATTGCCTCCTGCAATGATTTGCCCACCCGGGTTTACATCTCCAACTACGACGATATCTCCGTAATGTTCAAGTCGCATCCCGGAACGTACTGTGCCATAATGAACTTTTGGGTAATGATTCGCCGTTTCGTGCATGAGTATACCCGACGGTTCTTCAGCCTGTCCGGAGGTTAGCGAACCAATGGTACCGAGCGTTAGATTCTTCCGCAGCCTAAAGACATCACGCAGCGACTGAATATCGCTCTCTGATAACTCCCGGTCCCCGGTGGATACGATTACCTGGATGGTTGGGCCGGAAAACAAGTGCGCCTGTTTACCCGTCAATTTTTCCTTAAGATCAGCAAGAACCTCTTCCATCGAAAATTGCGGATGCAAAATAAATGTAAGCCCAATACGCGAACCTTTTATCGTTACCGGGGAGTGACCCTGCCGCCAAACTGTCTCATTGTCAGGATGCCTAGACATGAAAGGACCTCCTTAGGAAAACCAGCCATCACAATTTCACCTTTGCTTCTTCGCCGTACCAAGGGGTGTTTCCTGCCCTTGTACTGATCTCGGTGCAAAGTAAGCGTCGAATATTTTTCTTGCAATCGGCACGCTGGAGTCTGCACCATGTCCTCCGCCCGGCACTACCACTGAGATTGCAATTTCCGGTTGAACAGAGGGAGCATACCCAATAAAAAGCGCGTTATCTTCACTCACTCCGGTCTCCGCTGTTCCAGTCTTTCCAGCAACGGTATACCCAGCACCGCGAAACGTGCCATAAGCAGTTCCATATGGTTTGCGTACCACATCTTGCATCCCCGCTCTTACCAGGGATAAATAGTTGTCTGGCAACTGTATAGTGTTTAACACGCGAGGGGTTGTTACACCGACCACCCGGCCATCTGTGGACCGGACTTCTTTCACAACGTGGGGCTCAACCCGTTTGCCGCCATTGGCAAGCACGCTGACATATTGGGCCAATTGAATAGCCGTATAGGATTCATGCTGTCCAATCGCGATAAACGGAAGGTCAGCCAGATAAACCGCTTTTCCCATCGTTCCTGTTTCTTCCTCGTCCAAATCGATCCCTGTCGACACGCCAAGACCGAATTGTTTGTAATACTCGTCAAAAATCTTAGCCACTTTAGGCAGGCGATAGGGAATCCAGTAATTGCTGTCAGTCGTGAAGTTTGACCAACCGCCTAATTTCAAACTCAAATTGTACATATATACATTACAAGAGACCGCTAACGCTTTTTTTATATCCACCAGGCCATGGCCATTGTGATTCCAGCAGTACAAATAATAAGGTTTTCCTTGATTCCATCCAACTTGCAGCCTTCCATCATCCCTGAATGTCGTCCAAGGGGAAATGATATGACGATCAAGTCCGAGCAGCACTGTGGCGGGTTTGATTGTAGAACCGGGAGCAACCGTTTGCTGCAGCGCCCGGTTCATCTCTGCCGGGACGAAATTCCTGCGGTAGATCGTCTCATCAATGCCACTTACCCACCAATTGGGGTCAAACGAAGGATAAGAGGCCATGGCTAGCACTTCACCATTGTTTGGATTCATTGCCACAGCCATCGCATTGGAAACTCGTTTTAATTTTGGATTGGAGTTGATGACTCGGATTTGTTCAGCGAGCGCTTGTTCCATCTGCGCTTGCAGATTGCTGTCTATTGATAAAATGAGGTCATTGCCTTTGACTGGCGATTTCGCAATTTCCTGTGCAATCGGTTGGTTTTGGTGATTCATATTAACGCGAATGACACCATCCAGTCCATGCAATTGCGCCTCATACGAATGTTCTACTCCGAAAACTCCGACTCTTTCGTCAGCACGATAGCCTAAGCTCTGAAACTTCTGAACGGATTTCACGGGAATGGAATTTAAATAGCCGATCACGTGACTCGCGAGTGTTCCGGTCAAATACTTTCGCCTGGGTTCAGCCACAATGCGGATTCCGGTCAAGTCGGATTGGTGTTCTGAAAAATAAGCCACCTGCTGGGGAGTAAGTCCCCGTATCAAACAGCGTGGTTCTGATGGCCTGGCTTGAAATGGTGGCACCGCATCCATTTTGTCCCACACTTCAACCTGACTGATCTGAGCGGCTGCTGAAATGCTCCTGGCCATGCGCTCATATTCAGATTCGGACAAATCAAGCGGATTAAAATACAAAGAAAAAGAGGCCTGGTTCGTGACCAACAGACGTCCGTTCCGATCATAGATTTGACCTCTTGCGGCAGGAATGATCATCTCATCCTGGCGGTAGGAGACTGCTTTGACCTTCCATGATTCTCCCTGGATGATCTGCAATTGCGCCAAACGCAGCGTCAAAATGCCTAAAAAAACCAGGATAACGCCAAAGAACGAATTCAGTCTTCTCCAAATCAGCAATCTCTCTTTATCATCCACAGGCGCGTCACCTCTATCGTGTGAGTTTACGCGTCTTCTTCCAACATGACTCTCCTCTTTTTCACCTGCAGCCAGCGCGCAGCAAGCGGGTAGATCAACAACGAAAAGAAACCATTAAAAATCACGTACCGAATACTGATCGTTACTAAAGGGGCGATATCTTGTGTACTGAAGCCATGTACCAAAGAAGGGGCAGTAAATAATTGATGGATACCGAACTCTAGAAATACCTGAATAAAACTAAATACCATCAGTGTGACAGCAAACAAGATTAAATACCGGTTCAAAAACATCCGAAAGAAACTTCCAGCAAAATAACCAATGACGCCATATGTAAAAATTTCACCGCCGATAAATGTGCCCGTAGTGATGTCGAGTGTAAGACCGATCAGGATTCCAAACAAAAGGCCGCTAATTGGGCCTCGGAAAAATGAAATATACAGCAGCAGCACAAAACAAAGATTGACTTGAATCCAGGAAAAAGCGGGTACTTGGAGCCAAGTGGTTTGAATGACTTCAAGCATTAGAATGACCAGCGCAAGCAATTCAGGACGCAACAGTTCCGCCTCCCTTACGGCTTCGATTGAAATACTACAAATACGTATTCCAAATGATTAATATCGGCCGCGGGTTTAATCAGCACGGTCTGAGTCAGTCCTGTATCATCCGAAATCAGTTTGCTGAGCTTGCCGATTAATAACCCTTTAGGGAACATGTCGGATAACCCGGATGTATAAACATACTGTCCTACCTGTAAGGGCGTTTCTTTCGGAATCAGGCCCATTTTAACAGTGCCCGAATCAGAGCCGCTTCCGTTTACCACTCCAAAAGCAGACTGTTCTCCATTATACACCTGTGCGGAAATGCCCGCTTTTTCAGTATCCGTAATTAGCAATACCTTGCTGTTAAAATCGGCTACATCTGTTACTCGACCGACCAGCCCACCTGAAGTTGTAATGACTGGCATATCCTTCTTGACACCGTCACGGCTGCCAACATTAATTTCGATCACAGAGTTCCAATCCGTGATGCTATGTCCTGTTACAAAAGCTGGCAGTTTGGTATACCCCGTATTGTCCTGTTTAAATCCAAGCGCTGTTTTCATCTGGCTGTTTTCATGCTGCAGTAGATCCACTTGCGCCTTCAATTGCTCGTAATTATTCAAATTCTGCTGCAGAATTTCGTTCTCATTGTACAGCTGATTGATTTTCTTAAGCGACTCGATCGCATTCGAGACGTACATTGCAGGCTGATAGAAGAAACGCTGCACTGTAGAAAATGAATCCAACACAAACTTCTCTGGAATTGTAATCTGCGCCCTTGCCCGAATCGTTAGAGAGGCGATCAACACCAAGAGGATCAAACTGGCCAGCAATGCAATCAGTCTTTTATTGGTGAAAAGACGGGTCACCCGAACCCACATCCTTACTTACAACGTGTTTAAAGTCTGCTGACTAATACGCGCGTCTGCGCCTCGCGCTGTATTGGTTTCGCTTGCGGATCAGATCCAAATTGTCCAGCGACAGACCTGTGCCTACAGCCACACAGTCAAGCGGATTTTCGGCAACAATCACTGGCATCCCAGTTTCCTGTGTCAATAACTTGTCCAAGTTTTGCAAAAGAGCCCCTCCGCCTGTCAACACTATCCCTCGATCCATAATATCTGCTGCAAGTTCAGGGGGGGATTTCTCCAGTGTAATCTTCACAGCATCAATAATTAAGTTTACTGTATCCGATAAAGCATCTGCAACCTCAGCAGCCGTAATGGTCAGTGTCTTGGGCAAGCCGGACACAAGGTCTCGTCCGCGCACTTCCAATCGACGCTGCGGATCGGTCGGTATGGCGGAACCGATCGATAATTTCAATTCTTCAGCAGTTCTTTCCCCGATTAGTAAATTATAGGTGCGTTTAATATACTGAGTGATAGCTTCATCCATCTCATCTCCAGCAATACGAATGGAGCGGGAGGTTACAATACCGCCCAACGAGATAATCGCAACTTCAGTCGTGCCGCCGCCAATATCCACTACCATTGATCCGGTCGGTTCTTCTACTGGTAATCCGGCGCCAATGGCGGCTGCCATCGGTTCTTCGATTAACTGTGGGTCTTTGCCCCCAGCCTCGCGAGTTGCCTCTTCAACAGCGCGTTTCTCTACTTCAGTAATACCCGAAGGTACGCAAATCATCACTCTGGGTCTTCCAATCCAAAGCGGATATTGTTTTAATGCTTGAGTTATAAAATAACGAAGCATTGCTCTGGTAGTTTCAAAGTCAGCGATTACTCCATCCTTCATTGGACGTTCTGCACGGATATTGCCAGGCGTACGACCAATCATCTGCTTCGCCTGATTCCCTACCGCCTCAATTATTCCCGTTCCTTCACGTGTGGCAACTACTGACGGTTCTCGTATAACAATACCCTTGCCTTTAACATAAACAAGTGTATTGGCCGTTCCTAGATCGATTCCCATATCGCGGGAAAAAACTCTGCCCATCTTTGAATACTCCCTCCAAAATCTACTCTAATCAACCGACGTCAGAATAGCCCCTTTTGCTTCAAACTAATGTAGCAACGATCTCCGATTATAACATGATCGAGGACCGGAATGCCAAGCAATTCTCCAGCTGCTTTTAAACGTTCCGTGACTTCCAAATCTTCTCTGCTTGGCGAAGGATCCCCGCTGGGGTGATTATGGATGGCAATGATGCTCGCCGCATTCTTCTTGATTGCAGCATGGAAAACTTCCCTTGGGTGAACAATGGAAGCATTTAAAGAGCCAATCGAGACCGTTTCCTCCGCAACGATCTGATTTTTTGTGTCAAGGAACAGCAAAACGAAGTGTTCCTTGTTCAGGTACCTCATTCTGTCCATCACTCGAACCGCAACATCCTCCGGCGAACTGATTACTTGTTTTTCTTCGCTCGGATATCTGGCTAACCGCCTGCCCAGTTCAATTGCTGCAAGCAACTGGGAGGCCTTGGCCCTGCCAATTCCTTTGATCTTCATTAATTCTTCCATATTGCAGTCAATCAGTTTGCGCAAACTTCCGGCTGTTGCCAGTACCTGTTCCGACAAATGCAACACGGAGATTCCGTCGGCACCCGTCTGCAAAATAATGGACAGCAGTTCACAATTCGATAAACAGGAAGGCCCGTCGGACATGAGACGTTCTCGCGGGCGTTCAGTTGATGGAATCTCGCGTAATCGGAGCAATTCAGTGGCCATGGTTTAACCCCTTTCCAGTGTGAGAACGGGCTGTCCGGCTTCAGTAAGCATGTCAGACAGAAGTCCAAGCGGCAGTCCAACGACTGTGAAGTAGTCGCCCTCAATTCTCCGGATAAGCGTTGCACCGATGCCTTGAATCGCATAAGCCCCTGCCTTATCTAAAGGTTCACCGGTCGCGATGTATGCATCTATTTCATCATAACTCATCTCACGAAAAAAAACCTCTGTAGATGATACGCGTACATCCTGAAGTTCATCTGACAAAAGGGCAACTCCCGTAAAAACCTGATGACTTCTTCCCTGCAATCGGCTAAGGAAATCGGCTGCTTGCTTCGCATCCTTCGGTTTGCCGAGAATTGCGCTGTCGACCACCACGATTGTATCGGCACCAATCACCAATGCACAAGGGTTGCGAATAGCCACTGCCTCAGCCTTTGAAACCGCAAGCCGCTGCACCAAATCAGTGGGTGACTCATGTTCCAATGCGGTTTCATCAATCACTTCGGACTGTACATCAAATGGCAATCGCAAGATACTGAGCAGTTCATGCCGACGAGGAGACTCGGAAGCTAACAGGATAGGACGTGAACCCATTTAATCACCGCCATCAGAATTTTCGTGCTGCGAAATAGCCGAGTGCTAATCCGGCTATACTTGCCAAATTTAGTTTAACCTGGAAATCAAAATCGTATTTTAAAATACTGAAATCTGCTGAAGGATGCCAATGAATAATCGTAGAGGCGGCAAGAAAAGGTAAATTAAACGAACGTGCTACAACATCGCCCAGAATCGAACCCACTACTACTCCAATAACTAGAAATAACATCACTTTCAAAAGGGAGAATCGGGACTTCACTAATGATAACTCCTTTCGAGAAAAAAGTAAATATATTAATCGATTACAACTGAAACTAGTTTACCATAGATTTGCTAGCCAAAAAACCCCCGCTTTAAGAGCGAAGGTTTGATACAGAGAGGGTCAAACTCACTTGTCTGTGGTGTGTAAATCTTGAACAAATCGATCATATACAGCGTAAAATTCTGCCAGATGCTGCTCTGCTGCGAGTTTAGCGGCAGCATCCAGTTTATTGCCCGCGTTTAACGCGGTCGTTGCTGCATGAAACTGGTCGGCAAGCGATTGTAAATCAGCCGCCGCCTGGCGATGACCTGCCTTTTGCAGCTGCTGTACATCCGCGTTTTCTTGTATCTGCGAAGTGCTGCTAGAAGACCCGATGGGGGCAGAGGAGTCCAAGCTGATTATATCTGTTTTTGCATCCCCCATCATGGCATCCAGCAGGGATTTCAGATGGGAGGAATCGTTTTGGGATAAACCGGATACCCTGACCGTTTGTGCGTCCGCAGTGGTAGGTTTCAAATAAAAATCAATCGACTTTTGCTTGAGTGCATCGCTCAATGTGGACGAGGAAACCTTGGAACCCGCAACGCCTGCAACCAATTGGATAGGGTTTGTCCCACGGGTCGCGACGCTGACTCCCTTGGATTTCAGCTCAGCTGATTGACGATCTGCCGCCGTTTGATCGGAGAATGAACCCACTTGATAAAGCCAAATCGAATATCCTGGAAGTTCAATCGAGGCTGATTCCGCTGGAACTTGATTATTAAGTGCAGGCCCGTCTGCAGGACCTGCAAAGGAAACAGTTTTAACGAATAAGAGTAGAACCAACCCCAGGATCAGTCCTACTCCAATCCCGAGCGCTGTTGGCACTGACCACCACCATTTTGACTGGGCTGGCGGGCTAGACGTAAAATCAGGACGTTCTCTTCGCTCCCGATAATTGTTTTGGCGATAGGCAGCGGGTTTTGACTGTCGCGATGGATACTGCCGTGGTAAGTGACCAACACCGTGCTTGCGCGGAAGTCCAATTGGGCGAACCTGACGTTCAGGTGCAGGAGCATCCTCAATCTTCGCAGCCGGCTCGCTGTACTCAGGTTCTGGTTCCCTCCCGCCAGAAACTTGTCCAAATTTAACGATGATGGGTGTTGTTTCTCCCATTTTCGGTCAACTCCTCCTAACCTGTTGTTCCCTAAAACATATGCAACCTGGTACAAGCATATGAATAAGAAAAAACATTCGTTCCTTTCTAGGAAAAAATATGCGTTCCTTTCTAGGAAAAAATATGCGTTCCTTTCTAGGAAAAAATATGCGTTCCTTTCTAGCTCCAGTTGCAAGCAAAAGTCGCTTCGAAAGGAACGCATATTTTTTCTACTTAGTTGCAAGCAAAAGTCGCGTCGAAAGCAACGAATGTTTTTCCCGCTGCTTATGGTAAAGAAAGTTATACTTTCTTTTAAATTAAAACAGGAAACAGGCTCAGGAAAAGATGCCCATGATCAAAAAAGCCGCTTCCAAAAACTTCAGGAAGCGGCTGACAGAAACTATTGGTTTGTGTTGAGCTTAATTTACAATATGAACGCTCACGTTTTGTCTTCCAAATTGCAGGCATTCATTTAAAGTATCAAAACAAAGATCTATTTTATTACCTATGATCGCTGAACCTGTATCTCCTGCAACCGCATAACCATACCCATCTATGTATAGACGAGTTCCCAAAGGAATCACGCTTGGGTCCACTGCAACTACCCCATGTTGTGCAGGCAGTCCGGACGCCGTTCGCCCTCCTGGAGCCGAATATGCTGTGGCGACCATCGTCATTGCGCCCGATGAACTATAATCTACGCTGGAACGTGAGGCCACAATCACTGGACGATCCGCTGTGCCGTAAGTAACCACCTTGTTTTGCGCATCCTGTACGACGACACGGTCTGTATTGGTTTGTGTAGCCTTGCCATTTTCATACTTGACCGTTGTAGTTACCTTGGCTAACCCTTCCACACCGGGGGACAGCACCTTCTCGTCACCTTTATACATGGAGCTATCCGGCTGACGCTCGGTCTGAAAAGGTATCGTTTCCTGCGTTACTGACACATCCTGTGACCTTCTTGTAATAGTCACTGTTTGATTATCCATAGGGGGTGAATCTAAACGAACGTTAATCGCGTCTGAATTGCCAATTGAAACATCTAACTGTTGGAGAAGCGTGCTAATCGTATGAGTATGGGTATAAACCACTTGCGGTGGATTATCTCCATCCTTAATACTAACCTCCCTTGCATGATCTACCCAAATGGTTTCTGTGGGCCGCAACTGCGAAGTCAGTACAGGTTCGACCTGATCGTGCTCCGAAACTGCCACCCCTTGCCACCGAAGTAAATCGGCAACTGTTGCATGTCGTAATGTATGAACTTCTCTAATCTGTCCATCAACGTTCAGTTTCACAGTCTTGTAACTTCCTAAGGTGACCCCCACTCCTGCAAACAGGACTGTGGCCAATGCCGTGCAAGTGTACATGAGATTGCGGCTGAACTGTCGCACCCTACCACCTCGATCGAAAGAATAATAGAGATCCCCCATCGGCATAATCGGACTGGCATTAGTATACACTGACTGATTGAGCTTGACAAGGATAATATTGGAAGCTGGGGGATTAAGGCTCAAAGCACTGTTTATACTACTATTCTATTACAATATTCGACTAATTATTCTATAAAATACTAGAACGAAGAACGATGGGATTGATCCATTAATGCGTCCGCCAGGCCATGGGCCACTTTCCAGATATCACCTGCGCCCATTGTCAATACCACATCACCCGCACGTACATGGCGAAGTAAATGTTCGAGCACCTGTTCTTTGGCCGGCAGGAAGGCCACCGGACGACCGCGATTGGCTTCGATTAATTCTGCGAGCTTTTGCGCGGTGACACCTTCAATCCGCTGCTCGCCAGCAGGCGCGTAGATATCAGCCAACACGACCTCATCTGCTTCCATAAAGGCTTGTGCAAACAAATCAAACAAATGAAAGGTGCGCGAATAACGCTGAGGTTGAAACACCGCCCAAATTCGTTTACCTGTGGATTTTGCAGCCGCAATTGTTGCGCGAATTTCAGTCGGATGATGTGCGTAATCATCAATGACCAGAATATCATTTACTTCTCCGACGACTTGAAAGCGTCGTTCTGCACCGCGAAAGCTGGATAGCGTTTCCACTATTTGATCAAACGTTAACCCGCATTTCATACACACAGCAACGGCAGCTAATGCATTCTGGATATTATGAATACCCGGGATTGACAGCTGCATTTCACCTAACCTATCGCCTCGTAAATAAACCTGGCATTTACTGCTGCGATTCACAAATTGGATGGTTTCCGCGAGCAGATCCGCTCCTTGTGCAATTCCATAAGTGATCACCGTACTGCTTACTTGCGGCAGCAATGCGGTCAAATGAGCGTCATCGCTGCAGGCCACCACATAACCACTTCCAGGTACGTGCGATAAAAATTCCGCGTATGCACTTATTAAATTTTGAAAGTCGCCACCGTAGTTTTCCAAATGATCCGGTTCAATGTTGGTCACTACTGCAATTTTAGGATAGTAATGCAAAAAAGAGCGATCGCTCTCATCTGCTTCCGCAATCACGTGGCTGCCTCGACCCGCTTTCGCATTTTCTCCCATATTGCTTAAAACGCCGCCGATGACATAAGTTGGATCAAACTGATTTTTTTCCATCACATATGCAATCATGGAAGTTGTGGTTGTTTTGCCATGAGCTCCTGCAATTGCGATACCGGTTCGTGAATTGATAAGCCTCGCGAGCATTTCGGATCGATGCAAGACAGGAATTTGCTGATCTCTCGCCGCAGTCAGCTCAACATTATCGCGTGTAAGCGCTGTCGAGTACACTACGTAGTCTGCCCCTTCAATATTGGATGCTGAATGTCCAATAAACACTGTTGCGCCGCGGGCTTTTAACCGATTGGTCAACTCCTTCTCCGCAAGGTCTGAACCGGTAACATGGTAACCCAAATCCAGCATTACTCTTGCAATAGCGCTCATTCCATAGCCGCCAATTCCAATAAAATGCACATGCTGTACGGAATCCAATATCGTTCACCGTCCTTCAGCAATCCACCTCTTCCACCACGCTCGCGCCTCCGAGATCGTAAATAAGGATCCGGTGACGAGCACCACCTCTTCCTCGCTGCTGTTTTCCAAAGCATATAAAACAGCATCCGACACAGGTGTGATGGAAACGGAGGGAACTCCTAATTCTTTAAGTATCTGCTCAACCTTACCACTCTGAGCTGCACGTGGTGTATTAGGCTGCGTAACAATGACTTGCCTTGCTAACCTCGCAATTGGATTGATTACATCCGGTATGACTTTATCTTGTAAAATCCCCATCACGACACGAATGTGCTTACCGGGCAGCAGCGTTTTGATGGCGGAAGTCAGCGCCTGTACGCCGTCCGGGTTATGAGCGCCATCGAGAATCACAATCGGATGATCCGCAATCACTTCAAACCGACCAGGCCAGCTTGCAGAGCTAATTCCACGCCTTATCCCGGCAGAAGATACGGCAAATTCAGGACGAATCCTTGCGACTACTTCAGCAGCACGAATGGCCAGTGCCGCATTCTGCGCCTGATGTGCACCGAGCAGCCCAACATCAAGCTCCCCAAAATGCAGAGTGCTGCTGTCATATCTCATACGGTGTTCAGTGATGGACAATGCGGTTACCTCCGCTGTAAAGTCGACACCTAACACAGAAATATCAGCTGACTTCCCAGCGGCATCTGTTTGAATTACTTGGATGGCTTCCCCTGTCGCACCTGACACAACTGGAACGCCTGTCTTGATGATGCCGGCCTTTTCTTTGGCAATAAGTGATTCTGATGCTCCCAGGATATGCTGATGGTCTAGTCCAATGTTCGTGATTACACTCACTAGGGGCGTTACTACATTCGTTGCATCCAACCGACCGCCAAGACCTGTTTCCCAGATGACGATATCCGGTTGTTCTTCAGCGAAAAACAACAAGCCAAGGGCAGTGACTAATTCAAACTCGGTGGGCTGCATGGCTTCTATTTCACTTAATTTGTCTACAATTGGCTTTAACCTCTGAACATAGTGATCCAATTGTTCATCAGTAACACACCTGCCGCCAACGCGCATACGATCATGAAAGGTTTCCAGAAAAGGAGACGTATAAAGTCCTATTTTCAACCCTGCTGCTGCAAAAATGGATGAAAGAAAGGCACAAGTGGAACCTTTTCCATTTGTGCCCGCGACATGAATAAACGAAAGCGATTGGTGAGGAGAGCCAAGCGCTGTCAGGATGGCTTCCATCCGTTCCAAGCCAGGTTTGATCCCCTCACTGCCACCGTTGTATTTAGGAAATTGACCCACCCAATCTATTGCTTTGATCATCAGCCTCTACACCTCTATGCTCGCAACTCAGTGATTCTTCGCTGGATGGACTCCCGCTTATGTTTGTAATCTTCGCCTTTTACCCGTTCTGCGTCGATTACCTCCTGCGGTGCTTTTGCAGTAAAGCCCTTATTGGCAAGTTTATGTTCGACACGCTGCACTTCGCTGTCCAGCCGCTCGAGTTCTTTTTCCAGCCGCTTGATTTCGGCCTCCACATCCAGTAAACCTTCCAGCGGTACGAATATCTCTGCGCCGGCTATCACGCTGGTCATCGCTTTTGCTGGCGGTTCTTGATTCAGCTTGCTCACAATGAATTCCGGGTTTAACAGGCGGGTCAGATAAGGCTCACCTTCGGCAAAAACAGCAGCATACTCTTCAGATTGCGGTTTGATCAAAATTTGTACTTTGCGGCTGGGTGGTGCGCCAGCCTCGACCCGAATCGCCCTTACTTCCCGAACTGTGTCGATCAGCACTTGCATTTTGCTGACACTGCTCTGATCTTCAAATGCCTCATCCTGAACTGGATAAGCACTTCTCATTATCGTATCGCCGGCATCTGTTCCTGGCAAATGCTGCCAAAGCTCTTCCGTAATAAACGGCATAAAGGGGTGCAGCAGCCTCAGGAGCGCATCCAATACATGAACTAACACTGCAGTCGTTTGCTGTTTGGCAGACTCATCGTCGCCATACAGGTAGGGCTTGGAAAATTCGATATACCAATCACAATACTCATTCCAAATAAATTCGTATAAAGCTGTCCCTGCTCCGCCGAAGTCGTAACTGTCCAGTCGACGATTCACCTCGCCAGCAGTTTGTGACAAGCGGGTTAAAATCCAGCGGTCTGCCACACGCAGCTGACTTAACTGCGGCAGAGACAATTGCTCGTTGTCAGCATTCAAGTTCATTACTACAAACCGTGCCGCATTCCAAATTTTATTCGCAAAATTCCGCGCGTTTTCTACTTTATCCATATAAAAACGCAAATCGTTGCCAGGTGACGTACCGGTCATCAGCATGAAACGCAACGGATCAGCACCGTATTCTTCCACCACTTCAATTGGATCGACACCGTTGCCCAGCGATTTCGACATCTTCCGTCCTTCAGATCGGAA
>JAQBPP010000121.1 GCA_028287455.1 Bacilli bacterium
TGTGTCATGCGTAAACACATATACAACTGGTTGTTTCATAAGCGAAGCCAATCGGATCGACGGGCGGAGATAATCGGAAAACACGAAGAATGTACCGCCGTAAACCTTCACGCCGCCGTGCAAGGACATCCCGTTCAAGGCAGCACCCATCGCATGTTCACGCACACCAAACCAAATGTTGCGTCCACCGTAGTTTTCGGCATGAAACACCGGCATTCCTTTTAAAGTAGTGTTGTTAGATCCGGCCAGATCAGCCGAACCGCCAATGATCTGCGGCAGTCGCTTAGCAATTGCATTAAGCGCTTCTCCTGAAGCTTGGCGTGTGGCCATTGGTTTCTCACTGGCCGAATAGCTGGGCAGATCAGCATCCCAACCCTCTGGCAATTCACCGTGTATCGCCGTTAGAAATTGTTCCGCGTCCTTTGGATACGCTTCTTTGTACTTCGATACCACAGCGTTCCAACGATCTTCTAACTGCTGTCCTCGCGCAATCACAGTAGAGAACAACTCCCGCACTTGACTTGGGACATAAAAATCAGTTGGAGCGTCCCATCCATAAGCTTGTTTGACCAACGCAACTTCTTCGGGACCCAGCGCTGAGCCATGCGCTTTGCTTGTGCCGCCTTTGTTCGGGCTGCCATAGCCGATCGTTGTTCTCACTTCAATCAAAGTAGGTCTGCTTGTCTCAGCTTTGGCCAAGACAAGTGCGTCTTCGATCGCTGCCATGTCTGTTCCATCTTCAACCCGCAGCGTTTGCCATCCATATGCGTCGAATCGCTGCTGTACATTCTCCGTAAACGATTCGGCGAGATTCCCATCCAAAGAAATGTCATTGGAGTCATACAGCACAACCAATTTTCCCAGCCGCAAATGGCCCGCGAGCGAAGCAGCTTCAGAAGAAACACCTTCCATCAGATCACCATCGCCGCAAATCACGTAGGTATGGTGGTCAATCAGCTCAAAGCCATCCCGATTATAAGTAGCTGCCAAATGAGCCTCGGCCATCGCCATGCCGACAGCCATCGCAATGCCTTGTCCGAGCGGTCCGGTCGTAGCATCCACGCCTGGAGTATGGCCATACTCGGGATGTCCTGGCGTGAGACTGCCTAATTGGCGGAAATTCTTCAACTCCTCCAGGGGTACGTTGTAACCGTTTAAATGCAACAAACTGTATAAGAGCATCGAGCCGTGTCCAGCTGACAACACGAACCGATCGCGATTGATCCAGTTTGGATTCTGCGGGTTATGTTTGAAAAAACGGCTCCACAAAACATATGCCATTGGAGCCGCGCCCATGGGCATACCGGGATGTCCAGATCCTGCTTTTTCCACAGCATCGATGGACAGGGTTCTGATCGTATTGACAGCCAACTGATCAATTGCCTCGTATCTAGTGCTCACTACAAATCCTCCTACCACGTAATTAATCCTCTGTAATCTCCAATTGAATTGTTTAATCATACCTTTTTTTCCCGTTTTAATCCAGTTCATTGGCTGTTTTCTTCATTCTCTTACGCAGCATTGCATACCCCAGAATGATCAGCGGAACAATCACCTCCAAAAAAAATGTATACATCGCTGAGGGTCCAGTTAAATATTCTCCCATTTCAGCTACATTTCTAAATTGTTGCTGACTAAGTATGGCTCCAATGAGACAAACAACCCCCACCATTGGCCGATAGTCGCTTATGCCCAGCAATTGCGACACCCCAAGCGAGGTCGTATAGCAGAAGATCGTCAATTTACAGTACATTAACATAATCCATACACCCATGACGATCGGATCGATGCGTTCAAAAAAGTTTGCAATGCTGATATAGCGAGCCACTTCATATAACCCGTACTCCAGCCGCCCACCAATGACTTCTCCAAATATACCCAAGGTAAAAATGTTGGAAATGACGAGTAATAATGTAGTAACTGATACGCCAATTATCCCTGCTTTCGTAGTCCCCTTTTTCAACCGAATAAAAGGAATTAGAAAAGCTGCCACGATATATTCTCCAAACCAGCCAGAAATAAGCACCGTACTTCGCAAGAACGGCAGGATGCCATGCTCGAACAAAGGAACCAAGTGGTCCCACTCGATATCCTTCGTAGCAAATGCAATGACACTCACGACCAATTGGACGAGTTCAATAATCAAAACTATTTCAGTCACGCGACTAATGACTTCCAAGCCTTTGCGCACGCCATAGTAGATCACAGCAATCGCGAGCAAGATCACCACTTCCGGCGGTGTTCGCGGCAATGCCACAGTATTGACAAAGTCGGAAAGCTGCCGAAGTGTAATGGCAAACAGACGAAGCATGAGCATGATTAACACAAGAGTAAATAAACCGCCAATCCATTTTCCAAACAAGGTTTTCAGATATTCAACAGGCGTTTGCCCTGGGAACAGTTTAGTGAGGCCAATAATGGTAAACAAAACAAGTAAACCGATCGCTCCCGCTCCAGCAGGTGCCAGCCACCCGTCACGGCCGCCCAGACTTATCGATAAACTTGGCACCAGCATAATGCTGGTCCCAATTACGATGATCACCAGAATCATACTAAATTGAACTTTCGATATTCTGCCTCTCTCAAGAAACATGAACACACCTCAGGTGTCAGGATTACGGTTAATATTCCTAATAGGGCATGAGTTATTCAGAAAACCTGCTACAATAGGAAATATCATATCAAAAGGGAGAGTCGCCAGTGAATGAGATTCGCAAATTAACCCTGGACGATTTAGATGAAGTGTTTGCGCTTGATCAATTTGCCTTCCAATTTGAGCTGACTGAATCAGCCCTCGCCGAGCGGCGGGAACGTGTAACACCGGCTAATATGATCGGCCATTTTGTCGATGATCGTCTTGCTGCAAAGATGACGATTCTTCCGCTGCAAACCCTAATCAATGGTGCAGCATTTTTGATGGGCGGGATTGCCTCAGTGGCTACCTGGCCCGAATACAGACGGCAGGGAATGGTGGCGAAGCTGCTAAGGCAAGCGCTGTCTGATATGCGTGAAAATGCTCAGGCTATCTCGTTTCTGCATCCCTTCTCGTTTGCATTTTATCGAAAATACGGTTGGGAGACGTATGTAGAATATAAAAAATATACGATCGAAGTTGCTGGTTTGCCCGCTGTCCAGAAAACAGCCGGTTTTGTGAAACGAGATCAAAATTGGCAAACCTTAAATGAGGTTTATAACACTTATGCAATTGCGTTTAACGGCATGTTAATGCGAGACGAAGAATGGTGGCAAAAGCGTATCTTTACTAGCAAAAAGGGGCAGTCGGCTGTCTGTTACAACGCAGCAGGGCAAGCTTGCGGCTATCTGCTTTATGACATCAAAAATCACGAAATGACCATCCATGAAATGGTGTTTCTCGATGAACAAGCGCGCGGGACGCTCTGGGCTTTCATCCGAAACCATGACTCGATGATGAGCCAGGTGATTCTAAAGGCTCCCAGCAATGACAG
>JAQBPP010000134.1 GCA_028287455.1 Bacilli bacterium
CATCATGTGGGGAAAGAGGCTTAATCGAAAAAATAAGCGGCCGTTCCCAGGTAAATACCGGGAAGAGCAGCCGCTTGGAATAACTCTATTCACATAGCTAAACCCTTAATTCTGGGCGGCCTTGGTCGCGAGCATCTTATTGATGCCATCTTCCGCTTGTTTTAAAGCGGTGTTCACATCCACTTTGCCGGCAAGATAATCCTGAAACGCCTGCTTCTCGATCGCGTGCGCGTCGCTCTCATACGCTGAGTAGACCGGCGGCGCGACAACTTTACTCTTAAAGATGCCCTGGATATTCTTTCCTTTTAACACCGGCATATCCGCGCCGAACTCCTTTTGCATTTCCGTATTTTTCAGCGGTGATACTCTTGCGGTTTTTCTTACACTCAGAAGCTGCACTTCATCGGAAGTCACTACTTGCAGTACCTTCATCGCCTCATCCGTATGTTTGCTGCCTTTGGAAATCGTCAGAACATGGGAATCCACTTTGCCCGACACGTTTGGTTTATCCTTGTAACTCGGATATTGCGCAATATCCCAATTGTTCCAGCTCATATCGGGGGTGAAGTATTTGATCGGATCTGGGGAGACCATCATCGCAATATTTTGGTCCTTGAGGAAAGAGAGCACTGCCTTGGACGTGGTGTTTTCCGGAGTTGCCGGTTCATTGCCAGGAATCGTCTGAATTTGCTTGGTCAACTCAAATACTTGCTTCCACTGGTCGTTATTGATGCTGGCCTTGTTCGTTTTTCCATCCGCACTGGACAAACCAAACGGAAAGCTCATCAAATTGCTGCTGATCACATCCAACCCGTGATATTGAACACCGTTGCCATCCGTAGTGAATTTTTTGGCCAACGCAATCGCGTCGTCCCAGGTCATCCCGTCACCCGGGTACTTGATGCCAAACTTGTCAAACAAGTCTTTATTGTAATAAAGGGCATTGAATTCCATGCCGTACGGAAGCCCCCATACCTCACCTTTATCCGATGTCACCGCTGCCAATGGGGCCGGATCGAACCGGTTCAAATCCACATTATATTGTTTTAAAAGTGGAGACATATCGTTTAAAATTCCCTGTTTGCTTAAACCCAGCAAATCCGCATCAGGCGCCGTTATCAGATCAGGTGCGTTGCCTGCAGCAACCAGGTCGCTCAGCTTCGAGTTGGTTGCGGGACGAACCGCCTGCAGCGTGATGTACGGGTATTTTTTCGCAACCGGATCGGAAAACAATAATTTGAAGTCATCATCACTGACCGCAGCCTGCAGATAAACAGTCAATGTGACGGGATCATGCGCCGGGGCCGTACTGGGCTGGGTGCCCGAATTCCCCTTTGTGCAACCCACTGCCATTAAAAACACAAGCAAAACAGTAAAACCAATCAGAAAGCGGTTTCTTTTCATGCCTCGATCCCCTTTTTTCTTGGACTTAATCTGTCAGACTCCCATTTTTCACTGACAAGTCCGACAATTTTCGTTGGATTACAGACATTTGCAATACCGAACGGCGAGACACCTAGCTGCTTCACCGCCTATGAAATACTTCCATCTATGAAAGTGCTTTCATTTCTTCTTTATATTAACGTTAATAAAAGACTCGTGTCAATCGGCTTAACTTGTCTATCTTTGACAATTCATCCCGAAAAGCGGGCTTATCCCCCACAGCATTTCTTGAACTTTTTGCCGCTGCCGCAAGGGCAGGGGTCATTTCGTCCGACCTTTTTTCTTGTTGCAAAATCAACGACCTCTGCCTTGGCAGAAGGTAGTGAATAACTCGTCCTGTTTTTAAACGGAGATAGCTCATTTGGAGTATAGCCCTTGATAAACCATTGTCTGGTATTATTATGAAGCGTCACAATATGATCCATAAAAGCTTGAATCAATTCCAATTCATCGATCTCCAATTGAGACTGCAAAAACTGAAGGAGATTACTCGGCCCTTCACCGATCCGTATGGCATAAACACACTCTTCGACAAGACTGGCCGCCACATCGCGAGAAATGTCGTAGTTCCTCATGATAAACTCAACAAATGATTCGTAACTCGGATTCCGCTCCACGAAGCCTGGTTCGCCTGCACGCAGCAGTTGAGTCTTGGTGAATGGATAAAACGATAAGTCAGGTCTGGATCGATGTTCTTTTTTCACTCTTTCCGCATCCCACACTCTACTGTTTGAGAAACCCTTGGTATCGAGCCGAATTTCCCGATAGAAAGATTCGGAGTCGTCCAAAATAGAAATAAAATCCCCCATGGGCAGACTCGTTCCAGTATAGTACTTAAAAAGCTCATCCAATTCTTTCAGACCCAAAGTACCAAAGTAATGAAGCATGCCATGCGTAAGCCTAATCCACTCCGTGTTTCTGCGAGTCATTTCCCGATCGGACGTACTGTCAATTTTTTTGAAGCATTCGAGTACTTCCTGTGGCATTACAAGCATCTTTTTCCCTTTAGACTTGCCTGTGAAGATCAGTGCTCTATCTTTAAAATAATCTAGCTGATGGGATTCCAAAGCTACAAAGGCTTGTCCACCACGACTCGCAACTTGTTTTATAATTCTATATCTTGTTTCGTCCAATTTGTTCAAAATAATAGGAAGCAAGACAGGAATTTGCCTCCATTTTCTGCGTCATTGCTTTTGCATTTTCCAAGGCTTCCATCAGCATTATCTGATCTTTTTCACTGAATTGCTTGTCCATTCTCTCACCCTTTCCAGGCAGACAAAAACCCTATCCAAGTAAGATTTTGAACAGGGTTTGGTTTATATGCAAAGATAATCTTTTTAAAAGTGGATTAACCAAACCGAGTTTATAAGTAAACGCTTGATAGGCAATTAAAATTATAGCATAATGAAATCCGGTTTAGGTAGCTAGGCCAAATCGCTTTCATAAACAATGAAAAAAGCAGGTTGAAATATCACCTGCTTTTTCCGTTGTTTAATGGATCAATAAACTGTTCGATGGGGCTGTATGATTTGATTAAAGCTTAAAACGTTTCCAACTAAGTTATCTATCTCACTTTTTAGCAAAAGATACCTATGCACACTTCTCATAATCGGCACTTTTGTTAGTTGATGTTTAACCACATAAACTTTCATTTCATCTTTAGAGAGACCTAATAAATGCCCTGCTTCTGTAACGGTTAACACCACTACATTGCTGGTGGCATTAAAGGTTTTCTTCAGCTTCTGATCCCAGTCCTCAAATTGATTCACTATTCAGCAACCTTTCTTAGGCTCAATTCCGATACCCTTTATAACATCCGTACACCAGTTAATCCTTGAGTTAATACCTTCATTATACCACGTTCACAGGTCCTTAACTGACGCTAAGGATCTTTTTGTTAATTCTGATTCTTGGGAAATCCGAGTTTTGGAGTGGAAGCGCCCCAGGAGTCTGGCATTGAGACTGAATGATGCATAAAGACAAAGAAAAACTCAAGCCATTAATTCTGCTTGAGTCGCCATCAGTATTCAGTAAATGGGCTATTCAATCGTCGCTTTATCCACCATGGATTTCCAATTAGCAAAATCCGTCTCCCGTGCAACATGCCGATCAAAAAGTTCGTCAGGAATGTTATCGATATCTTCCAGTGTCTTTACTTGAAAGTTGCCTTTCTCTAAAAACTCTGCGAAACTCTTAAAGCTGGAATGCTTGCTCATGAACGTTTCATTAAATAAGGAGTCTAATGAAATATGATTCGGATCTTCCTGAATCGTTTTCTGAGCTTGTAATTCCTCCAACAGTTCGTCAAATGATATTGGCTTTTGCTTAAGCTTTTGCTTTCTCAGATTACCACCCCTAGATCTGTTTTATTGATTCCAGACTACTCCTGCGCTGCTCCATCCTTATTTTTAGTACCTTTGCTTGTATAAGGTTTGGGTGCGTTTTTTGCTCTGTTGGCACTAGCTTGCCATCGGTTCCAGCCCTTTTTGTCTGTTCCCTTGCCTGTTCCGCCTTTGCCAGCCTTAGCTTTACTCTTAATCATGAAAGTCCAGTCCTGAACGAACTTCTTTGACATAACCGGCTCGGATGACAAAGTCACCAAAATGTTCACCTTCATGCCGTTCATGCGCATACCGATGGATAATCGGTTGTAGTGTGTCCAAGATTTCATTTTCGTCGATATTTTCTCGGTAAAGCTTGTTCAGCCGGTCTCCGGCAAAACCAGCACCCAGATATACATTGTATGTGCCGGGAGCCTTGCCGGTAAACGCGATTTCGCCCAAAGACGGCCTTGCACATCCGTTAGGACAGCCGGACATGCGAATTACGATCTCCTCTTCGCGTAGGCCGACCTCCTCCAAGATCAACTCGATCTTCTCTAGTAGAGCAGGGAGGTAGCGTTCCGCTTCGGCCATAGCCAGCCCACAGGTAGGCAAGGCCACACAGGACATGGCATTCCTCCGTAACGCAGAATGGTGTAGACCATCGGTTAGCCCGTACTCCTTGACCAACCCCTCAATCTTACGCTTTTTCTGACTGGTTACGTTGGCGATGATCAGGTTCTGGTTAGGGGTGAGTCGGAAATCCCCAGTATGAATCCTGGCAATTTCCCGCAAACCGGTCATCAGGGGGTTGTTGTCCCCGTCTTGGATGCGGCCGCTCTGGATAAAGAGGGTGAGATGCCATTTGCCATTACTCCCCTTCACCCAGCCATATCGGTCACCGTTATGGTTAAAATGGTAAGGGCGTGCTTCCTCGAGTTTCCACCCTAGTCTTTCCTGAAGTTCGTTAATGAACCAATCTATTCCACGGTCGTCGATGGTGTACTTGAATCGGGCGTGTTTTCGGATCGAGCGGTCGCCGTAATCCCGTTGGATCATGACTGTCTTCTCCGCCACGTCGAGGATCTGGTCCGGCGAGCAGAACCCAATCACCCGGGCCAGTTGGGGATAAGTCTTCGGATCTCCGTAAGTCATCCCCATACCTCCTCCGACTGCAATGTTGAATCCCTGCAGCAGCCCTTCTTCGTAAATGGCGATGAAACCCAGGTCCTGGGAAAAGACGTCCACGTCGTTTGAAGGCGGCACTGTCACAGCGATTTTAAACTTGCGCGGCAAATAGGCCGGCCCATAGATCGGTTCAGGATCTTGCCCATCCTCCTTACTGTCCACCACTTTTTCACCGTCGAGCCATATCTCGTGATAAGCGGGGGTTTGTGGTGAGAGGTGATCGCTGAGCTTCTTGGACCACTCGTAAACTTCCGAATGAACCTCCGACTGGTAAGGGTTGGGGTTGCACATAACATTGCGGTTGACATCCCCGCAAGCCGCCAGCGTCGTCAACAGCGCATCGTTAATTTCCCGAATGCTCTTCTTCAAGTTCCATTTTAGAATTCCGTGCATTTGGAAGGACTGCCGGGTGGTCAGGCGCAGCGAACCGCTGCCATATTTCTGGGCGAGACGGTCCATAACCAACCACTGTTCCGGCGTGACGACACCGCCAGGCGCGCGCACACGTACCATGAACTGGTATGCTGGTTCCAGCTTCTGCCGTTGGCGTTCATTGCGCAAATCCCTGTCATCCTGCATGTAGCTCCCGTGGAATTTCAACAACCGATTATCGTCCTCGGGCAGTGCCCCGGTGATTAAGTCTTCGAGAGTCTTAGTAAAAGACCCACGCAGGTAACGGCTCGAGCGCTTGATATGCTCTACCTCGCTATGCGGAGCATCCTGCGGTGGAACAAATTGATTTTGTGTCATTCTGCTTACTCCTCTCGCTTTGTTCTTGGGTCTTTAGTATACGTCACGTTGGTAACGCTTCTGCTGCTGCATTCCGGCTAGATAGGCTCCTGCCTGTTCCGGACTCATACCGCCCTCTTGTTCCAGGATCGCTGCCAGGGTGGCATGGACGTCACCTGCCATATGCTTCTCATCGCCGCAGACGTATACATGGGCCCCTTCCTGCAACCACTGGTAAAGGTCCCGGCTCTTCTCCAGCATGCGGTGCTGTACGTACACCTTTTCGTCTGTATCGCGGGAGAAAGCGACATCCATCCGCGTCAGTACACCCTCCTTTAGCCACTTCTGCCAGTCAAGCTGGTACAGGAAGTCAGTGAGGAAGTGCTGATCACCAAAGAACAACCATGTTTTCCCACCGGCTCCGGTCTCCTCCCGTTCTTGCAGGAAGGCCCGATAAGGGGCGACGCCCGTGCCTGGCCCGATCATAATCAGTGGTGTATCAGGATTGGCGGGAAGTCTGAAATTTGGATTATGATGCACATAAACTGGCAAAGTATCCCCCGGTTGCACCCGTTCTGAGCACTGCACGGAGCAGACGCCGAACCGGTCGCGTCCATGAGCATCGTACCGCACGGTTCGGATGGTGAGGTGCACCTCATCCGGGTTGGCCTTTAGACTGCTTGCAATCGAATAGAGCCGAGCGGGCATTTTCCGGAGAATGGATACGAATTCGCCTGCTGTCACTCCCCAAGGGGAGAAATCCCGCACCAAATCCAGCAGATCCCGTTCTTTAATATATGTCTTAAGTTCCTGCTCGCGTCCTGACTCCAGAAGCTGTCTCAGATCGCTGCTGGAGCAAAGCGGCGCGGCTAGCTCCAGTAATGGCTTTGTGAGTACGGTGATCTCATAGTTACTGAGTAATGCGTCTCGCAATGGGCGTTCATCACCCTTTTTATTCACCGGGACGGGCTCCTCGGGATTCCAGCCCATCTCGTTGATCAGTGTGTCGACTAGGACAGGGTCGTTTTGCGGATAGATGCCCAAGCTGTCACCCGGTTCAAACTGAAGATTGGATCCCTCAAGGGATAGCTCAAGGTGACGGGTTTCTCGGTTCGATCCACGGCCATTCAGATTCAAATTCTCAAGCACCTCGGCCTCAAAGGGACTTGTCCTCGAATAGGCCAGTTGCTGCGATAATTGCCCGTTCTCGACCGCCATGGTGACTTCTGTCACGACAGCGGGGACCTCCAGCGTCTCAGTCAGGGTGCCCAAAACACTCTGAAACCACTCCGCCGCTGGTTCGTCAAAATCCAAGTCACAATCGGTGCGCGGGCAAAGGCGCTTGCCACCCAACTCCTCCAGGCGTTGATCGAAATCCTTGCCTGTTTGGCAGAAAAATTCGTAGGAACTGTCTCCCAAAGCTAGCACGGAAAACCGCAGGTCTTCCAATTGTGGCGCTCTCTTACTATGGAGGAATTCATAGAATGGCAAGGCGTTGTCCGGTGGATCCCCATCCCCGTGGGTACTCACCAGAACCAGCAAGTTTCGGATCTTCTTCAGTCCATTTGGCTTGAAGTCGCTCATTGAGGAGAGAGTTACCTGAAAACCTCGCTCTTCGAGCCTTCGGGACAGTTCTTCAGCCAACGCTTGGCCGTTGCCAGTCTGGGATCCGAAGAGAACCGTCACCTCCTGGGAGGCTGCAGGATAGCTGGTTGGAGAGAGCGCTTCAGCAGCTACCGGGGCAGCTTGCAGATTAGCGCCAGACGTCACCGAGGATGCCGTACTGTGGAGAGCGGAAAGATACCCGCTCAGCCATATCTGTTGTGTCTCCGTTAGTGTGGGTAGGAGGCGATTAAGGAGTTCTGCTTGCTCCTGATTAAAAGGACTGTTCATTACTTGAAGTTGCAAACTATTTCCACCTCACATAGCAATTACTTTACTACTATAATACCAGATTAATGCCTCTTAAGCCCCTAATTCACATTGGACAAATGCAATTTATCTAAAGAATGCTTAGAAACACGACTATAGCAATTCTTTGTTGTTAGAATGAAATTGTGCCCAATTACTGATTTCTTTGTAGGTATGTTCATTCAATAACATAGAATCATGACTTATACCTCTAGGAAGAATCCGAACCTCAGCATGATTATACCTTTTGAAGAGCGGTGCATATTCTTTCGCCTGAAACTCCTCATCTTCTTCACTAACGAGAAGCAATGCCGGTTTATCCAACGCCCTCAATCCTACTTCATATTTCATGTTCGGCATTCTACTTATGAGCAATCGGTAACTAATCTCTGTTGTTTCTATTCCATCTTCAGTATCCTCCGGTTTGTTTTTAATAAGCACAGTCAAGTGATTCAACCGTTTAATCCCCAATTGATTCAGAATCGTTAATCCGATCACACGCGGTACGCTGACTCCAACTAAGTTTGTAGATTCCTTACTATGATAATTTATCGGCGCATTTGGCGAAACCGCTGGGGCTAATAACAAATAAGCATTTACTAGGGCGGAGTAACGGGTTCCGGCAAAACGAATGGCAGTTCCACCACCCATAGAATGCCCCCCCATTATAATTTTGGCGCTTGGTTTCACTTTCTTGATCTGTGTAATCAGATCTGCCAGATCGTCGTCGATTTGTCCTATGTAGTCGCAGTCTCCCCTTCTCTTGGGCCTTACACCATACCCCCTCAAGTCGGGAATATAGACTTCCGCCATATGGGCTGCTGAAATGTATCTCGCTAAACTGTGTAGATACTTTCCATCAATGCTGAACCCGTGGAGCAAAATGAGAATATTATCCGACTCAGATGAATAATAGCGGTAATCTAAGTCACTTCCATCTCTCGTGATGAACGGAGTATGCTCAGGAAGATACGAATAATCCTGATTAAATGGGGGCAAAGTGGAAAGGATTCTTTCATTCACAGGCTTCACTTTCGGTTTGATAGCAACAAGAACCAAAAGTATCCCTACAGCAAACAATATGATTACACATGGAATTAATAAAAAAAGATTCATTTCTTTTATCCCCTTAATCATATCATCTGTCTTGGATTAAAGTTCAGCCCTTCATTAAATAGCAATAGCTCCCCGTTGGAGTACCTAAACGATCATAAAACACAGCAATTAATATGTCCGAACTTTCCAGACATGGTTTATTGATGAGTGCTTGTCCTCTAACTCCAGAATGTGGGTATTGTATGCGTTTCGCCACCGAACAGGAAATAATACTCATTCGTTCATAAGGATGCAATAACTTAGGATGTATCCATACATCGGAAATGCAACAAATCATTTATATAGAACAATGAAGCTTATTGATTTTGCACATCAGAGGGAAAAATCTTGGGGTTTTATTTGGCTTTAGCAACAAATCTCATCATCAACTGGATTATCCCAAAACCCTGTACTTGTTACACTTGTTTTTTCAAGATCATTAAAAACATCTCGATCTCGTTTCATCTTCGGGTAACCATAAAATCAAGCACCTCTGCTAGATCCTGTTCCGGAATGGTATCGATCAATTTAATCATTATAGCATGAAATGCTCTATTCTTTAACGAAAGGGCACTTTCAAATTCGGCTTTGGTCGTGATTGCGTCGCTAGGCTTATCCCCTATTGTTATCGAATTAGTTTCCTTTATCTTGTTTAATCGCGTGCAGCTTTCAGGAATTTCGCATCCCGCAGCAGGTATCCGGAGGCGTCGGCTGTAATGTGTTTACCACTTTGGGCACTCACTTCATTAATAAAGTCACCTAATCCGCCATTTTTCAGTTTCTGTTGCAAACTGTTGGCAATCCCCTGGTTATCGATCGAGCCGCTCATCGCAAATTTGGAAACCAGGGCAGTCAAATCAGCGATACTTGTTTCTGTGTCAAAGTTCACGGTGGCACTGGAAGTATTGCCTGCCAGATCACTTGCCGCAACAGTGAATACATGGTGTCCAAGCGGCAGCGTATACAAAGGGATCGCGGTCCCCTGGGTTACCATTTGACTATCCAACTCTGCTGATGTCTTTATGCTGTCTACCCCTGACAAGCTGTCAGCCACAGTGAACTGCGGTGTTAATCTGTCGGCATCGCTGTATGCTTTGGCATCAGGCGCCGTTATCGCTATGCTGGGCGGCGTTTTGTCAATCCCAATTATCAGCTGTTTGGCCTGCTCCCAGTTGCCGGCGAAATCCACCGAGCGGTACTGAATCGTATGGATCCCTTCGGCAGCTAAATAAACTGCACCGGACACGGTCGTCCATGCCCCATTATCCAAACTGTACTCCGTGCGATCGACCCCAAACCCGTTCCCGTCATCGGCTGAAAACTGGATGGAAACTTTCTGGTTGTTCCATGTCCCAGGGCCTGCCACACCCGAAACATGCGCTGTAGTGACAGGCGGTTGATCGTCTTTTTGCCTCAGCACCTTCTCTGTCCCGTCCGCAGCGAACAGGATGCTCATGTTTCCGCTAGACAAGGACATTGAAACAATCGTGTTGCCCTCGAACTTTTTGACAGAAATACCGCCCGCCAGCTGATCTGCAGCGACACTGGGGTCATGCGGAACCAGCACCGTCACGAAACTGACTGGTTGATTCGCTGTTACCTGCTGTTTGGAAAAGACAGCCTGGGACGTAACAGGTGTGTTCGTGACCTTCGGACCTTGTTCAACCCCAAACGTCCTTCCCTGGGACTGGTCAAAATAGACAAGCAGCGAGCGGCTGCTAATCGATCCACCTTGAGGATCAGCAGCGTACCACTGCTGGTTTTCTCCTGGGGAATCAAACCAATTGGCACCCTGTTGATCAGGCTGGGAATACAAATACCAGATCGGTCCAGCATTGTACCCGTCGGCTGACACTCCAGGCATTACGTTATCCCGAACCACCATCACGCCTTCTTTTGTCAACACCATTTGCCGCTTGAGCGAACTGTCATAGGTGAAATACGAGCTCATGTCCACTTCACCAAATGAATCCGAACCAGCTGTCTGGGTGGTCGCCTTGTCGATAGTTGGCATCGAGTTGACATCCCCAGGAAGTGTATCGAAATAGCCGTCAGGGTTGGCAGGATCATTGCTCCTAAAAGTGAAACTGATGGGCACCTGAGTAGGAAAAACATACTTCCAGTCATATTCGATAGCGGTGTAATCCTGGGTGCTGAAAGTTAAGTTAAAAGGAGCCGATGTATAAAAAATGCTTGCACCGGGAACCAGATGAACCTGCAGGGCAGTATTCCCGCTGGTATGGTCGATGGTCAGAGAATAAGGATGATCCGATCGATTCCAATTGTTCAGATTTTCAAAGTCATCCAGCATCAGGACCCCTTTAGGCCCTACCAGTCGCAGATTGTCGATGACGAAGTTCACACTG
>JAQBPP010000162.1 GCA_028287455.1 Bacilli bacterium
TCGGACACAATCCGTGTCATCCGTTCTGATTCCTCATGGATGATCGTTAGAAACTGATTCGTGAGAGCCGGATCACTGGATGCGCCGTCGAGCAGAGTCTCTGCAAAACCTTTAACCGCTGTGATCGGTGTTCGCAACTCGTGCGATACATTAGCCACAAACTCAGAACGCATCCGTGCTAACCGCTTATACTCCGAAATATCGTGCAGGACAATCACCGCGCCTCCGATCGCTCCGAGGTGCCCCACGATTGGAGTCTCATAGACCTCCTGCACACGTTCCACACCTCGTTCGCCAGACGCCAGCAGCGTTAGTTCTCTGCGGAGCGGTTGTCCTTTGAGCACCACTTCATCGATCAAAGAGGAGAGTCTGTAAGAATGCAGCGCTTCCCAATGCCATTTGTTCAGGATCGTCTGCGTATCGGCTTGCAGCATCGATTCCGCATACTGATTCACCAGGGTAATTTTACTGGCGCGGTCCACCAGCAACACCCCGGATTCCATATGTGCCAGCACCCCGTAAAGTTTACTTTGCTGCTCAGTGAGATCCACAATTTGTTCAGACATCCGGCTCGCCATTAAATTAATGGAATCACTCATCTCACCCAATTCATCCTTGCGATGATACCGGATGCGCTCCGTGAGTCGTCCTTCTGCGATCAGCTGCGCCACGCGTGTGATTTCCTCAATTGGCCATGCAACACGCCGAGCGAAATAAACGCCTAATGCGCCGGCAGCCAGCGCAATGACCAAAAACCCTTCCGCCAATCGCTGCCAAAGCAAATAAAGCTCATCCTCAATTGGTGTGAGCGATTCCCCTACTCTGCATACTCCAATCACTGTATGATCAGAATAAATGGGCACTGCAACATATAAATACATGTCACTGCCGCCCGGAGCGGAACGGGTACTCTCTCCTGCTCCTGTGTTTAAAGCGTCCGCTACTTCCGGATCGCTTGAAACGCCGGCTGCCTTCTGATCGGCCGAGTTATAAAGCTCATTTCTAGCTTTATCAAACACAGCAACTTGCAGTGAAGAGGACAAAGAGGCCCCAGTAAGCGTTTGCCCAATCGCGTCACGCACAACCTGGCCATCAGCAGGATTGAGCAAAGGTGCAACCCAGGCGCTGGTCAGCCTTGCCTGACTTTCCAGCGACAAACGCAGTGTATTTTGGTGATTCAGACGGGTAATCGTGACTGTATATACCCCTGAGATTAATAGAGCAGCAAAAATGAGTAAAAAATAAGTCCATGCAATGCGTGAACGGATGCTGTGGCGCACGTGTTACGCCCCATCTCCGCCGACCAGTTTATAGCCGACGCCCCGAACTGTTTTAATATAAACCGGAGTTTTGGGATCCACTTCCAGTTTGTCTCGCAAATGAGAAATGTGCACATCGACTATCCGCGTATCACCCGCAAATTCATAGCCCCAGACCTTATCCAGTAAATGATCGCGGCTTAGCGCACGATTCAGATTGCGCGCCAAAAACAGGAGCAATTCAAACTCGCGCGGGGTCAAATCAATCAATTGTCCTCTTGCCTTCACTTCATATTTGACGCCATCAATGCTAATATCTCCAACTGTATAATGATCGTCTTGCTGCGGCTCCTCCCCCGTCCTGCGCAAGACCGCTTTGACGCGAGCAATCAGTTCACGCGGCGAAAAAGGTTTCGTCACATAATCATCTGCTCCCATCTCAAGGCCTAAGATGCGATCAATTTCTTCTTCCCGGGCGGTCAATATGATGATCGGGATGCGTACTCCTTCTTTGCGCAATCTTTGGCAGAGTTCCATTCCGCCGATCCCTGGCAGCATCAAGTCAAGTATCATTAAATCCGGACGCACCGATTGAACCAGCTCATAAGCTTTCAGACCATTATCAGCAACTTGCACCTGAAAACCGGCCTGAACCAAATTAAATTGCACCAAAGTAGCAATTGCCGTTTCATCTTCCACTACAAGCACTGTCGGCAAGCTCTTCCCTCCTAAATCGATCCGCGTCTGTCTTCACAGTAGTTTTTGCTGGTGAACAGAATTACGCGTTCAGGTCTTCCCGCTTGCCAGTCACCATATAAATGACAGACTCGCCTAAGTTCGTAGCATGATCAGCTACGCGCTCCAGCATGCGTGCCACCATAAGAAGATGGGTTAATTGCCTGTTCGTATCCCGATTCGGCCCCATCATGTCGATCACTTCTACAAATATCTGCGCGAATAACTTATCCACCTGATCATCTTGTGCTGCCAGTGCCTGCGCAAGCGCAACATTGCGTTCCACATAGGCAGTCAAAGCGTCTCGAACCATTTGTCTGGCAAGTTCAGCCATTTTGGGAATATCGATCAGAGGCTTGGCAAGTGTTTCCCCAGCCAATCGAACGGTGATTTTCGCAATATCAGTGCCATGGTCTGCAATACGCTCCAAATCAGTGACAATTTTTAATGCGGTGCTTACCTCTCTTAAATCGACCCCCATGGGCTGCTGCAGTGCCAAAATCCGCAAACAGGTTTCTTCTATCTGCAGTGTACTGGCATCGATGAAGTCATCGCCGTTAATAATCTTCTCTGCACGCTTGACATCCATATCCTGTAACGATTTGACTGATTCGTAGATCGCTTCTTCAACCAGTTGTCCCATTTTGGTTAGTTCTTGCTGCAATTCCTCAATTGCAGCATGCAGGTTTCTCCTTGTATCCATGTGCACACTCCTTAATCAATCGCTCGTTTTATGGTATCTTTGTCGTTATCCGAAACGGCCCGTTATATAATCCTCGGTCCGGGAATCTTTTGGCGTAGTGAATAGTTCATCCGTTTTGCCGTACTCTACCAGGATTCCATTTAAAAAGAATGCAGTTTGTTCCGAAATGCGTGCAGCTTGCTGCATATTATGCGTAACAATCATAATCGTATAGCGGGATTTCAGTTCATCAGTCAATTCTTCTACTTTTAGTGTAGAGATTGGGTCAAGCGCCGAAGTAGGTTCATCCATCAGCAGCACATCAGGTTCCACTGCAAGCAAACGCGCAATGCACAACCGCTGCTGCTGTCCACCTGACAACCCCATGGCAGTTTTATGCAAGCGATCTTTTACTTCTTTCCACAAAACGGCCTGAGTCAAGCTTTTTTCCACCAATTCATCCAGTACACGCTTGCCCTTGATCCCGTGAATTCGCGGTCCATATGCGATATTGTCATAGATCGACATTGGGAATGGATTCGGCCGTTGAAACACCATCCCGACTTTTTTGCGCAATGAAACCACATCTGTATCTGCATCATAGATATTGATGCCATCCACATTCACTGACCCCTTGATTCTTACGCCAGGGATTAAATCATTCATCCGGTTGCAGGCGCGCAGCAAGGTGGATTTCCCGCAGCCGGATGGGCCAATTAACGCGGTAATGGAATTGGGTTTCACATCCATATCGATCGAGTAAAGCGCCTGATTTTGTCCATAATAAAGATCAAGTGACTGTATTTTAACTTTTGGTACCACTGCGGTTTCCATTATTGCCCTCCCGTTAAGCGTTTTTGCAGGATTTTTGCTGGAATTCCAATCAGCAGGTTGAAAAGCAACACGATTAAAACGAGTACAGCCGCACTGCCTTGTGCAATTTGCTTCGCATCAGGCACGATAGCTGATGTGATCATGTAATAGAGCTGTACAGATAATGTACCACCCGACACGTCCAGACTAAAATCCGGAGCATGCCTGGAAACAGACGAGCCTGCTGTTAAGACGAGGATGGCAGTTTCTCCTAATGCGCGTCCGGCAACAAGTGTGATCCCCGTGATCAGGCTCGGCAAAGCGGAGAGCAGCACAATCCGCCAAATCGTTTGCCATTTGTTTGCGCCAAGCGCCAAGGACGCTTCCCGGTAAGACCTGGGCACTTGTTGAATCGATTCTTCAAATACACGCACTAAAACCGGCAAATTCAATAGTGATAGCGCCAGCGATCCGCTTAAGATCGAAAAAGAGAAATGCGCCAGCTGCACAAACAGCAGCAAGCCAAACATCCCGAACACAACCGAAGGGACAGAGGCGAGCGATTCTACTGACAGCCTCACGAAATCAGTCAATTTTCCAGGCTTCGCGTATTCAGATAGCCAAATGGCCGTACCTAAGCCAACCGGCAATGACACCAACAGCGATAAAAACAGGATATAGAACGAGTTGAAAATTTCAGGTCCAATCCCTCCGCCAGCAACTGATGAACTGGGACGGCTGGTCAAAAACGACCAGGACACATGGGGCAACCCGTTGATAAAGATATACCCTAATAAAACAAGCAGCAGCAACACGAGGAAACACGCAATTACCCACAATACGATTGTCGCAATCCGATCCATCATTCGATTGCGTCTGGTAACAACATTCGCCTGACTAGTTTTCACGGTTGCTCTTTCTCCTCGCCACGATTCTAATTACCAAAATGAGACCAATAGATAAAAGCAGCAGCAGGAACGCCATCATATAGAGTGCATTATAAAACGTTCCCGGCTGTGCATACCCAATTTCTTTGACAATTTCTGAAGTTAAAGAAGAACTGGGTTCAATTAAACTGCCCGGTATTTTTGGCGCTTGTCCAATCACCATGA
>JAQBPP010000186.1 GCA_028287455.1 Bacilli bacterium
AACCATAGAAGGATACCCCCATTTGCTTCAGTAGGATAGAATAAGTATTTGGACGGCAATCGCTGCCCGATTTTTATGGCGTTTTTTGTCGAATTATGTTAAAAAATATTAGGGGTCCGGCTATAGAGAGAACAAATATAGATACTTGAGGAAAAGCTGTCCTGTCATGGTTGTCAAAAATGGGTGATGTGTGTGTTTCACGTTATTTTGGTTTCAAACCTTGTTTGCGGATGCTAAGGAACTCAAACAACAAAAAACAGGAAGTACACCGTGAGAGGACCTTTGCTCTGGATCTTTATTAACAAAAAAAGGGATGTCTGTCCTGAGTGCGACTTTTGCCTGCAACTCGAGTGCTCAGGACAGATATCCCTTTTTCATTATTTGATCTGCTTTGCGTCCGAAATCTGCTTGTTGATCGCATCCTGTGCCTGACGCAGCGCGGTGTTCACATCAGTACCGCTTGCAATATCTTTTGCGGTAGCGGACAAAACTGTGGTGGCTAGATATTCATAAGGGCTTGATTTTTTTGGAATTGCAGCAGTACCATAAAAGGCCGCTTTGACATGTTTATTGAATAAATCCGGATAGTCGGAACAGAACGCGTCAGTCGTCTGCTGGTTGATGATTACAGGTGAAGCAGATAATTTCCCGTATTCGGCAACCATGGCAGGACTGGATAAAAACTCTATCACTTTGAACGCTAAATCTTTATTTTGACAGGTAGACGAAATGGACACCACATCATCGTCTGCTTCGTAGGTTTGCTTTGGATTTTCGGGCAGAGTCGGCTCTGAAACAATATCCCAATGCAGACCAGTTTGTTCGGCGATTCTGAGGTTGGTCCACCCCATATTGAGGATCAGCATTGCGGCTGTTTTATCTTTTTCAAACGTATTCACAGCAGTGCTGCCTTTGGGATCGTAGTTGCCAGCAATGGTGTAGATGCTCTGGTAGATATTCATGGCTTTAGCCCAGTTCGGGTCACTCGCCACTGTAGCTTGATCGGTGGCCGGATCCACTGCCAGGAGCGGCATTTCATTGGAGATTCGATAATAATTGTCCATTAGCAAGCCATGATACTGCACGCCGCCATCATTGCGTGTCATCTGTTTGGCGAGACTTGTTATATCGGGCCAGGTCATGCCGTCTTTGGGGTAGGCGACACCGAATTTATCAAAGATGTCTTTGTTATAAACCAGCAAAGTGGAGCGCTGCAGAACGGGAATACCGTACAGTTCACCTTTTGATGCGTAGTTCAATACATTTTGCACATCTCCTGTTGCATATTGTTGAAGGTTAAGTTTGTTGGTTTTTACCAGAGGATTTAAATCATACACAAGTCCGGTACTGATCATATCAGGAAAATACACACTCGGATTGATGTTGAAAAAGATGTCTGGCGCTTGTCCATTGGCCACCATCTGTTTAAGGTCCGTATTTTTGCCAGGCACTTTTTTGATTGTGAGGTTTGGAAATTGTTTTTTGATCAGTGCTTCAACTTGCGGCCCGAAGAAATGGTCGGGATCATTATTGGTACCGTCTGTAAAAGAAAATGCCGCATCTCCCATAAAAGAAAGTGTAGCCTGTGTGTTATCACTCATTGAGTCAGCTGAGGAAGCAGGTGGCGATGTGGTGGCTTTGCTGCCACATCCGGCTGCCGTTACGCCCAATAAAATTGCTGCTGATAATGCAAGAAGACCCCTCATTTTTTTCACTACTCTATCACTCTCCGTCTTATTGAATAAGATAATTCTATAGATCATATTATAATGAAAGCGCTTTACAATGGAAAGGTTGTAAATTAAGTTCTTTTTTCCCATTTCTCACTTGTATCAGCTAAACGGTTAAGCGCCCAGTGGAAATCCAAAGGGCGCTTTGTCTGAAAGGAACGAATGTTTTTTCTTATTTCCCTGCTCGTTGTTGGTAAGCCTGGTTCAATTCATCGGCGATTTTCATATACTGCGGATCGGCCTGCAATTTCTTCACCAGGTTATCCCAGTCATTCATCGTCGCTTTTCCCATAATCACCTGAATCTTCATGTCTGAAATCTGTTTATCGTATTCCGAACCTTGTTTGGTATAAGTGTCGGAATACAGTCCGTCTGTAGGATCTGGGATACTGACTTTTTCGCGCGCGTCGACAATTGTTTTGTTGCGATCAAAGACCGTTTTTGGCATACCTGTATGATAGGCCCACAGGTACTTATCATATCTTTCAAAAATTTTACCAAAGGAACTCTGAGAAATATTATCTTTTACAGCTTGATCAGTTACAATCTTGAAGCCATCCGAACCTACTGTATAATCAGGGCCTTGAAGGCCGAAGCAGGCTAACGTGAAACCTTCATCACTAGCGCCGTAGTCCATCAGTGACAGGATTTTTTTTAGTTTATCAAGGGGTACGGTTTTAGGAATCGCATAAACCGCATTGTAGCCCGGTGTTCTGGGTGCAAAGACCCCGTTTGGACCAGTTAAAGAGACCAGCGGGAGAAAATCGGCTTTTGGATCAATTTTACTAGCGCCATCTGTGGAACGCCATATCCCTTCCACCGTATCTTGAGACATGCCGACTTTATTGCTCTTCGCCAAATCTTCCGCCTGAGTGGGTTTGAAGACCGCAAAATCTTTCGGAATCAGTCCATTGTTATACGCTTTATTCAGCCACAACAGCGCATCTCGTGTTGCAGGCTGCAAGTCGGTATCGATCAATTTGCCATTCTGCAGCTTCCACTTGCCATTTGAGGCATTGTATATATCTTGCACAGTTGGCACTGCATTTGCAGACGTCATATCGCGCATGTTGTAGCCGATGACATCAGGCTTCAGGCTTCCATCCGGATTATGGGTAAAGGCGAACAAATCGTTATAAAGATCGTCCATCGTTTGCGGGATTGGCAAATGCAGTGCATCCAACCAGTCCTTGCGAATTGCAAAATATGATGCACCATCAAGTGGTCGGACGGATGGAATCACGTAATTTTTACCATTGATTTTCGTGTTGTCCCAAACGGATTGCGGGTAAGCTGCCAAATTCGGATAGTCTTTGATAAAAGGAGTCAGATCCCAGAAGGCACCCTGTTGAATCATCTTTTGAAATTGGGGATTGTTGAGCTTGTTGCTTTTAGTCAGATCCGGCAGTTGGCCAGATGCTAGGATGGCATTCAGTTTGTCTTGAAAATTGTTCGGCGAAATCCAGTTAATGTTCAGTATCGTATTCGTGCGTTTCTCAAATTCTTTTAAAACGGGATTGTCAGGGCCTGGCGCGTCTGGCGTGCTAAATTCAGTCATGATACTAATTTCAGTGGGTGCGGATTGCTGCCCGCTGCTGGCTGGCTGGCTGCCGCAGGCAGTTAAAGCCAATATGGTGGGGGTAAGCAGGGCAAATGACAACAACTTTTTGGTCACATTATTCTCCTCCTGTTTATCTGTTGAATTAACCTTTTACTGAACCTAACATGACTCCCTTTGCGAAATGTTTCTGTAAGAATGGATAAACGCACAGTATGGGAACTGTTGCGATTACTACTGCAGCCATCTTTAGAGTTTGAGACGGAATTTGTACATCGGACGTCATCCCCGCATCGCCTGAAGTTGAAGAATCGATCAGCATGTTTTGGAGCAGCAGTTGAAGCGGCCACTGCTGCGGGTTGTTGATATAAAGCACCGCACTGAAGAAGGTGTTCCAATACGCCACAGCATAAAACAGGCCAAATGCGGCTAAAGCAGGCAGCGATAAAGGCAGCATGATGCGAAAGAAAATTCCGATATCATTGCATCCATCAATCATGGCGGCCTCTTCCAACTCGGCCGGGATGCTGTCAAAGAAGCTCCTCATTAAAATCACATACCAGCCGCTGGTTAAGACCGGAATAATCAGCGACCAAATGTTGTTGATTAGCCCCAGGTCCCGCACCAACAGATACGGCGGGATAAATCCGGGATTAAACAGCATGGTGATGAGGATCAGAATGAGCAGAACCCGTCTGCCCCAGAAACGCGTGCGTGATAAACTGTAAGCTAAACCTGAAGTTATTATTAAACTTAGCGGTGTACCAACAATCGCGAGAAAGGCGCTTACACTGGTTGCATTAAGAAACGTAGACGTAGACAACAAATACCGATAAGAAGCCAGCGACCATTTCAGGGGGAACAGAATGAATCCTTGTTTTTGCAGATACTCTGTTGGATCGGTGAACGAAACGACAAACACATAATACAGCGGGAAAAAAGTGAGGAGACCAATTGCAATCAGGATGACCACGATTGCCACCGCAATCGAACGATCGCCAATACTTTCTTTCATTCCCTATGCCCCCTCTTCGCGAAATGATGGCCAGCAGGGTTTAATAAACTCCTTCTTCCCCAAACTGTTTCGCAATGCGATTTGCAATAATAACCAGCAGCAGACCTACTATTGATTTGAACAGGCCAACGGCCGTACTGAAGCTGAATTGGCCATTTTGAATCCCGTTTCGATACACATAGGTATCAAACACATCTGCTACCTGTGAAACTGCTCCATTCATCATCAGGTAGATCTGCTCGAAGCCGACCTCCAACACCTGTCCGAGCCGCAGGATCAATAAAATCACGATCACGCTGCGGATGGCTGGCAGAGTGACGTGCCAGGCTTGCCGCATGCGTCCAGCTCCATCCATTTTGGCTGCCTCGTATAAAGCGGGATCAACGCCGGCGATAGAAGCAAGGAAAATGATGGTTCCCCAACCGGCATCCTTCCACATCGATTGCCCGGTTAACAGCCACCAGAACAGATGTGAATTGGTAAGGAAATCTATTTTGTGCATGCCAAACGAAACCAGAACCTGGTTGACAATACCGGATGTTTGCGACAGCAGCAAATAGCTGATTCCGGCAATAATGACCCAGGACAAAAAGTGAGGCAAATACACGATGGATTGGATAACCTTTTTAAATAAGACATTGCGACCTTCGTTTAACAGAAGCGCTAGCAGAATGGGCATCGGAAAGAAGAACACCAAGTTGTAGAGGCTGATCATTAACGTGTTGCGAAACAGAATCGGGAACTGCTCGCTGGAGAAAAAAGCGATGAAGTGGGTGAAGCCAACCCACTGACTGCCAAGTAAGCCATCATAAGGGGAGTAATCTTGAAAGGCGATCAGAACTCCCCACATTGGCACGTATTTAAAAACGAGGAAAAACAAGATTCCTGGCAAAGCTAACAGGTACAGATACTTGTCTCGTTTCAGATTGGACTGGGCTGTCCGTCGTTTTAATGAGGCTGCTGCCAGTTTAGAAGACTTTTGCGCTGTCATGATCTGCATCACATGGACCTCCTAATCTGATTAACAGTATTATAATGAAAGCGCTTAAAATTGGATAGGTCAAAAATTCAGTTCTTTTTTTCCAAAGTCCACTTTATTGAACGCTCTGTCAGCTGTTGTTTTATTGTAGAAAAAACATTTATTCCTTTCACCGCGACTTTTGCCCGCAACTGGAGCAAGAAAGGAATAAATGTTTTTCCTATTTATGCACCTGGTAATCCGCCCACCAGAAAACCGTGCCCATTACGGCTATCAAGACCAGGATGATGCCGATTGTCAAAACAACGAATGTCAAACCTTTGTTTGCATTTCGATTCAAGTTCTTTCGCCTCCACTTGAGTGATTCTTCCACAGATGATGCGCCCATTCACAGGCGCCTGCCTGCTGCGGCCAGCTTAGTGCGCCCTTAAACTTACTGTTTACAACTCAATGCCAGGAGGATAAATACGGTGGGCAGATACAAGAGCGAGAAGCGAAATGTGCGTTTGGCCCAAGTCATGTCTGCTCCTTGTTCAAACAGCAGAAGGATGCCATGCGCTAGGAATGCCAGACCCATGAAGAGTACGGTCCCCAAGTACAGCCAGTTCACCGGATGTCCAATAAAAATGAACAGCGATACGAAGAGCAGCAGAATCGTATACACAAGACTTTGCCATTTCGTCGTAGGAGCCCCTTTGACCACCGGCATCATGGGAACACCCGCCCGCACGTAGTCTTCATTCTTATATAAGGCCAAAGACCAAAAATGGGGCGGGGTCCAGCAGAAAATAATCAGAAACATGACCCAGGCGATCAGGTGCAATTGACCTGTGACAGACGCCCAGCCAATCAAGGGCGGGAATGCCCCGGCACCACCGCCAATCACAATGTTCTGAGGCGTCCTTCGCTTCAGCCACATGGTATAAATCACCACATAGTAGAAGAAACCGCCAAACGTTAACCACGCAGTGAGCGCGTTGACCCAGGCGATCAGGATAACAAATGAGAGCAGCTGCAGCAGAACGCCAAACCAAAACGCATGGCTTGGCTTGACCCAACCCGTTGGAATCGGCCGACCTGCAGTTCTATGCATCAGTGCATCAATATCACGGTCGTACCACATATTTAGTGCGGCAGCGCCACCTGATGATAAAGCCAGACCAATCAACGTGACAATCATCACTCCAAGATTGTGAACTGTCGCTTTGGCAGCCATCATGGCGCAAAAGGCAGTAAACAAGAGCAGCAGCATGATGCGAGGTTTAGTCAACTCGACATACGCGGTGAGTGTTTTATAGATCGCTTCAGCTTTACTCTCGTCTGCCGAGCGTTTTTTGAATGTCAGTCGAGCTACAGTCAATCCGGATCACGCTCCTTTATTCCAAATAAAAGAAAGTATCACTTTCTTTACCTTCAGTAGGCGGAAATAATGTTCATTCCTTGCGACCGACTTTGCTTGCAACTGAGGGAGTAAGGAATGAACATTTTTTCTTAGTATGATTCTGCCCCAAACGTCATAATCCAAATGGAAGCGGCAACGATCGTGAAGGTTAAAATAAATCCAAGCACAAGCATCCAGATATGCCAGCGCGGCCCACGACTTTCCCTGACGTGCATGAAGAAGAACAATTGCACTAAAATCTGCGCAACTGCGAACACCAGGATGACCATGAGAAGCCTGGTATACGTTAAGCTGTGTGCAAGGGTCATCCATAATGGAATCGCGGTTAAAATCAGCGAGATGATAAACCCGATAATGTGCGCCCAAGGCATACCGCGTTCATGACTTACGTGCCCTTGAATGTTTTCATTTAAATTGGACATGTCACATCACCCCTGGTAAATAAACCACACTGAAAATAAATACCCAGACAACGTCCAGGAAGTGCCAATATAAGCTCACTATGAATATTTTTCTCGCTGTGGTCGCGTTGATGCCTCGTTGAATGACCTGGATCAGAATTGCCAGCATCCACACGATCCCAAGCGACACGTGACAGCCGTGCGTGCCAACCAGCGTGAAGAAGGCGGATAAAAATGCGCTTCTTTGCATGGTCGCACCGATTGAGACATATGTGACAAACTCATTGACTTCTAGGCTGATAAAGGCTAGTCCAAGCATCATCGTAATGACCAGCCAGATGCTCATCCAGGTTCGATTTCCTTTGCGCATCTCGTGAGTAGCCAATCCGCAGGTGAAGCTGCTGGTCAGCAGTATGAATGTTTCTTCTGTAAAGCCCCGCACATCATACAAGTTAGCCGGGCCTGGCCCGCCTGCGGTATGTGTTTTAAGAATGGTATAGGTGGCAAACAGACACGCGAACAGGATTAAGTCGGATGCCAGGAACACCCAGAACCCAAAAATCTTCATCGCACCTTCTTCATGGGAATACTCCAGTGGAGTATCTGGATTGACCCTGCCGTGCAGGATTTCTGTTTCAGTGATTGCCACGATCTATGACCTCCCTAACGCAGCTTCAGTATGCTGAATCTCTTCAACTGGAACATAGTAATCTGTGTCAAATTGGAAGGAACGGACCAGCAGACACACAATAACAGCCAACATAC
>JAQBPP010000204.1 GCA_028287455.1 Bacilli bacterium
CCGGAATTCCTGTGAAAAACTTAATGAAATACGCCACGCCGCAAAACCTGCAAAAAGTCATGGAATGGCAAAAAGTCGCCAAGCAAGTCATGGGCATGTTCGGAGGCTCATCTGTCGCAACTACGGCTGCAGCAGCTGCAACCACATCTGCTACGAGGCCAGCAAGCGGATTGAAAACCGCCAGCGGCAGGCAATCGCTAAAGCCTGCTCAAGCAAGCCGCACCGCAACTGCTGCCAAACGCACAGCAAAAAAATCGTCCCCTGCTCGCTCGGGAAAAAGTAAATCTGCTCGCAGCAGCATAGGAAGCAAGAAAAAGTAGCTAAAGACTCACAATAAAACTAAAACGGAGTGCAAATTCATGCACTCCGTTTTAGTTTTCGCATGTATATATTTAGATGCCACGGATTTATTGCGCTACTTATATGGTGCGCAAGGGTGATAAACAGAAACAAATGCCATAAATTGATAAAGGAGACATATTTTCCGATTCACTTTACTCATACGAAGGGAGTTGATTGGTATGGATGCAGCGGCACCAACGCCGGGCAAGGAAGTCCTGAACATTCCTGTCAAAAAAGTAAGAACCTTGCACGAAATTAAGAAACACACCAGTATTTATTTATTTATTTCCCCTTTTTACATTCTGTTTTTAGTGTTTGGTTTGTTTCCGATTCTTTTTTCACTTTTCTTGTCCTTACAATCCTGGGATGGACTGGATACGATGAAATTCATCGGTTTCAAAAACTTTCAAATGCTCTTGCAAGACGGAGATTTCTGGCAGGCGGTCGGGAACACATTCACCATCTGGTTTGAACAGACGATTATCATGCTGTTTTTATCGCTCGTAATCGCTTTTTTACTAAATTCTGCTTTTGTGAAATTGCGCAGTGTATGGAGGTTTACTTACTTCCTGCCAAACGTGACTTCACTTGTTGCGCAAACCGTTTTGTTTTATATCTTTTTCAGCCCTAAGTATGGAACGATAGATTATTTCATTCAAAAGGCTGGTGTTGCACCAATTGATTGGTTGAATTCGAATTTTTGGTTGCAAATTTCCATTGCCATTATTGGTATTTGGCGTTGGACTGGTTATAACGCCCTGATCTATCTGGCCGGCCTGCAATCGATTCCAGATGAATTATATGAAGCGGCCAAAATCGACGGTGCTACAACAACACAATCGTTTTTCCGAATCACCATCCCCATTCTGCGCCCGATAGTTTTGTTTACAGTCATCATGTCAACAATCGGAGGCATGCAAATTTTTACAGAACCGCAAATTCTCACGGGAGGAAACGGTGGTCCTGGTGGAGGCGGCATGACCATGGTGCTGTATTTGTATAATCAAGCTTTCTCCAATCACTTATTTGGTTACGCTTCAGCGATCGCCTGGGTTCTGTTTATCATTATCTTGATTTTCTCGTTAGTGAATTCACTGATTATCCGCAGGCTGTCGAGCAAATAAGGAGGCGAACTAAAATGAGCACAGTTGATACGAAAGGCTTTTCACTGAGCAAAGTGTTCTTGTACATCGGATTACTGATCTGGTTGGTTTTCTCTGTATTTCCTTTTTACTGGATGATTGTAACCGCTTCCAGAGGAACTTCATCCATTTTTTCCTACCCGCCGCATCTGACTTTTGGTTCGGATCTTGTTGTTAATACCCAGCATTTACTTGCGAATATCCCGTTCTTCCGATCTATGTTGAATAGTGTGTTTGTATCAGGGTCAATTACACTGCTGCATTTGTTTTTCTGCTCCTTGGCGGGATTTGCGTTTGCTAAGTATGAATTCCCTGCAAAAAAGCAATTATTTTATCTCATGTTAGCTACGATGATGGTGCCGGGACAACTTGGTTTGGTACCTTCATTCATAATTATGAAAACATTTCATTGGGTGAATACGTATTACGCTTTGATTATTCCTGGCGCTGCAAGCGCTTTCGGGATTTTTTGGTTAAAGCAGTTCTCAGAGTCTACCATTCATGATGATCTGCTTAACGCCGGCCGAATTGACGGCTGTGGAAATTTTCGCTTATATTATCACGTCGCCTTGCCGATTATGCGCCCCACACTGACAGCTTTTGGCATCTTTAGCTTTATGGGATCCTGGAATGATTATTTGTGGCCTTTAATTATTTTAAATGATCCGGTCAGATATACCATACAAGTTACGCTGTCTTCTTTAAATGGTATTTACTTTAAAGATTATGGCATGGTCATGGCAGGTACCTTATATGCCACAATTCCCCTGTTAGTTTTATTCGCCATCTTTAGCAACAAGCTGATGGGAGCTGTCACAGTGGGGGCCATCAAAAGCTAAGTTCATGCTGTCATTGGGAGGGAATTATGTGAAAAAACTGCGAGCAGTGATTACAGCTGCGGTGCTCGGTGTGAGTTTGATGGTTACTGCATGCAGCGGGACGCCAGACACAACCAACACCGCTAATGGAAAAGTGACATTGAAATTGTGGTATTGGAACAGCTCTTTAAGCGAACAAATCTTAAGTGAAGCGAATCAGAAGTTTCCTAATGTCAATTTGGTCAGTGAAAAAATCGGAGGGAACTTCGAGTCAAAGCTCTTGGCATCCTTGTACGCCGATGCTCCACCTGATTTAACAGGCATCAACTCTGCTGACTTTGTGGCGACAATGGTTAAAGACCACAGCCAGTTCCTCAATTTAAATGACTTTCCGGAAGTTCAACAAGCGAAGAAAGACTATCTGGATTGGAAATGGAATTTGGCGTCCACACCCGACCGTAAGTACCAAGTAGCGCTGCCGATCGATACGGGTCCCATTGTGCTCTATTATAACGCTGATTTGTTTAAGAAGGCAGGCCTCCCCACTGATCCGGAGGAAGTTTCGCAAAAACTAAAGACGTGGGACGACTACATGGCGGCAGCCAAACAAATGAAAGAAAAAATTAATGTACCCATGTTTGATAATGTAAGTACCATCTTCACCGCCGCTTTAAACCAAGGCAATGAATATTATTTTAAATCGGATGGGACGCCGATTTACGAAACGAATCCCGTTGTAAAAAACGCTTGGAATTTGGCCGTTCAAGCCCATCAACTCGGGTTGTCTGCTGATATCCAAGGGGGGACATCTGCTTGGAGCGCGGCTGCTGACCAAGGAGGTTACGCTTCGTTAATCGGGGCGAGTTGGATGGTCCCACAGTTATCACAGTCTGTCAAACAAAAAGGGGTTTGGCGAGTTGCAGCAGCCCCGGGCGGTCCCGGGGACATCGGCGGGTCTTTTATCGGGATCCCCAAAAATACAAAAAATCCGGAAGAGGCGGTAAAAGTAGCCTTGTGGTTGTTGAATCCGCAAAATGAATTGCGAATGTATCCTGATCTTGGTTTATATCCATCCACTCCAAGTGTGTATGATGATCCTTTGATGAATAAGCCATCTGATTTCTTTGGTGGCGAAAATATCAATAAATACTTGTCTGCGTCGGCAAAAGCTATCAATATTGGATTCCAAGGTCCTTACGACAATCAAATCTCCAATTATTTCAAGCAAGATTTGTCTAAAGTCGCACTCAATAATATGGATCCTAATCAGGCTTGGGAAGAAGCGATGAAAAAGATAAAAAGTCAAATGCAGCGGCTGATGGAATGAGTCCAGTCACGCTGAAATTGTATACTGGGATGCAATAAGCCTGCACATCGCAGGCTTTTTGCGTCTGCCATGTTATTTCCTACACTTATTTCGGGGTGAAAATACTGTATGAACTCCATCATCTGGTCATTTAATGCACCTTGCAGATTAAGCTCGACCTCAAGTTTGCATGCATGAAATAGAACCCATGCCGCACTTTAGGTGGACATGGGGAGTTGATCCTAAGATGATTCACTTGTACTTTTTACCAATGAAATTTAAGCAGATAATTGAGACCGGTTCGACAGTCAACATACAACTATTCGTATTGTTTTGATTTCAAACGGCCTAAAGTAGAGCTGGGCCGTGCCATTTTGTGTGAGATTCAGCTGACTTTTTTCGTTTTCCAGCATATCTGTTTCCCTAATGTCTTTGATCGGCAGTGAAG
>JAQBPP010000234.1 GCA_028287455.1 Bacilli bacterium
ATTTAAACCAGGAACTTTGCCGCGGTAGATGCCCCACTTTGGCCGACAAAATTGATCGTTCAGCCATAAATCGATATCGCTGCTGCTATAAGAAATAAGCTTGGATCCATCAAGCTTGTTCAATGTCACAGACAGCGCCCCATGGTGGGAATAAGTAGCAGTTACTGTGGCTTGCATCCACGTGTCTTGTACACTGTTCCAACTGAGGGTCTTCAAATCGTGCCGATGCCCGGCCGGATCGGTATAGATCAGGATAAAGTTGCCATTTTCACCAGTGAAAGTAATCAGAGGCGCTTCACTGCCGCCATTGCTTTTAATCTGGAACAAGTGGGTGAAACGATTGGAAATTATCATGGAGCGATCAGGCTTGAACATCCAGCGATAAGTGAACGTTGTTCCTTGGTAGCCTTTGAGGTTATCGTTTGAACCGTCATAGACCTTGATTTCATTGCGCTGTCTGTCAGTAGCTGACAGATTCGTTGGATCACCATCAGCAGGATAATGCAGAGTAAATAAAAACACGTTGCCAACGGTCGGGTCAGTTGTTTCTGTGATGTGCTTTAGACCATCAAATTTGTCTGGGGATTCATGGGCACCGCTGCCTAACGCTTTTTGAATCAGTTGTTCTGCATCCAGTCCGCTGCTAGGTCCATCCGAAGTGAACGCTGCAGTTGGAGTTTCAGTAGAAGTTGAGGCAGAATTCGGAACGGATTTTGTGGCCGTATTTAACGCTGAATCAGTTGGCTTGGTTAAAGCGGCATTTTGCGCTTGACCACCGCAACCGTCCAATGCTGCCGTAATGCTAGCGATTGCTATCCATTTTGTCAGTGTGTTCATACGATTCCTCCCTATTCATTAATCGATTCATCAAACTCCAGTTTGAGCACCATCACAGTATCGTGCATTTCATTGACGGGAAGGTTTCGAATGCGCAAATATGGCTTATCCTTCCAGTGCCAGGGGATAAGATCGACGCGCGCTTCCAGTTCTTGATTGGTATTTAACAAAGTCACTTTTGTGGGCAAAGTGGCTGATGGTTTAAGGACGATGGCGGTGCTTTGAGGATTATTGTAAAGATGAACATAGACGACATTGTCTCTTTTGGTCAGCAAAAATTGATCTCTCACCATGCGGTTGCCGGAGCCTTCCATTAAAATCTCATCTTTTTGTGAGAGATAGGAGGCAGGTGTCGTTTGTTCGAATGCTTCTTTGATCGATAGGTACCATGTTCCGATTTTCTCCAGTGATGCAATATTTTCAGCTGCTAATGTGCCATCTGGTTTTGGACCCACATTCAGCAAATAATTGCCGCCCATCGCGAGAATTTTATCCATGCTTTGCATGATGAACTTATCTGAATAATAATCTTCATCTTCCTTGAAGCCCCAACTTTCCCTGCCCAACGCCTGACAGGCCTCTGTGGGTTTGGCAAATGCGCTGGCATCCGGTACATGCCGTTCAGGAGTGCTGTAATCACCCGGGCCGGGTCCGCGATCATTGATCAAAATTCCAGGCTGCAGCGACCGAATATACGCATTCAATCCTGGATCCTGATACTCCGCTACATTGACGTCCCAGAACAATTGATAAAGCTTGCCATATTTCGTGCACAGTTCACGAATCTGATTTCTCACGAATTCATAGTATTTCTCAAGATTTGGCTCATCCCCAGCACGAGGTCCAAACATTTCGTGATGTCGCCCCTGATTTGGGTAGTTCGGATGATGCCAATCCGGACAGGAATAATAAAGACTTAAAGGGAAGTTTCGTTTGTGACAAGCCTCGGCGAGCCTCGCCAAAATATCCTGGCCGTAGGGGGAATGCATAACATTGTAGTCCGTATACTCCGTATCCCACATACAAAACCCATCATGATGCTTCGTGGTGAAACAAATGTACTGCATACCCGCTTTTTCAGCCAAGTCAAGCCACGCATAAGGATCAAATTTTGTTGGATTGAATTGATGGATCAACTGCTCATAGTCCTTGCGGCGCATCGATCCTCGCCAAAGGATCTGTTCATGCCACGCAGAAATCGAATAAAGCCCCCAATGAACGAACAGTCCAAACCTTCTGTCAAAAAAAACATCTCGCTCATCCTGAAACTTCGCAATCATTTTGATGACCTCCCCTGTAAGAATCCATGTCTATTTTATCAAATCTACTCCAGTTGTACTCTGATAATCTTTGTAAGCATTAGGTTAATTTTGTGCAACAAACGCTTAATATTCTTCATTTCTTTTTGAACTCTACATTTTATAATGAGGATGAACTAATAGGGAGGGTATGAAGATGAATCAGAATGAAGCCGTTTTGTTGACAGACGAGCAAATGAGGCAATTTATCACGGAAGGGTTTCTGATTTTAAAAACAGATTTTGCACCTGAGTTTCATCAGCAGCTGGTACAACAGTTGGACCAGGTTTATGAAGAAGAAGGCAATCCCGGCAACAACCTGCTGCCACGGATTCGTGAAATGCAGAAAGTGTTTGAAAACCCTGTCATCCAAGGGGCGCTCACCAGTGTGCTTGGCCCTAACTATATGATGCATACTCATCGGCATGGCCATCGCAACAATACTTCCCAACCAGGATCCTGGCACAAGGACAGCTACTGGGGATACAAGCGGATGCGCAATCATCATCCCTGGTGGGCCATGATTATGTATTTCCCGCAGGATACACCAGCTGAATTGGGACCAACAGGCGTTATGCCTGGTACGCAAAATTATAATACGCGTATCTTTGAATCGGATGAAAGCGATTCGGAAGCAACCGCAAAAGGAGCAGCGGGAACGTTTGCGCTGATCCATTACGATATTTGGCATCGGTCCACCCCGAATGTGTTAGGCAAGAACCGTTATATGCTGAAATTTGAGTTTATGCGTACGCAAGCTCCACAAGCTCCAAGCTGGAACAATCAGGTGAAGGAATGGGTCACGCCAGCATCATTTAGTGCGCCGATTATTCAGCATGAAGCGCTATGGCGGGAAACCTGGAATTGGCTGTCAGGGCAAGCAGGCAGAAGTAGGGATGCGTCGCTGTCCGCAAGTGAGGTGGGTGACTCAGTCGAACAACTGATGAATCAATTGAAACAAGAGGATCAAGCAGCAAGAGCAGCCGCTGCTGATAAATTGGGACTCTTGGGGACTAATGCTCTGCATGCTGGGGCTGTGGAAGCACTAGCCAGTGCTTTGGAAGATTCGTTTGAGCCAGTTGCATTAAATGCAGCGTATGGACTTTCTCGCATGGGACAACAAGGTATTGACTCATTGCTGCAGGCACTTACAAAAGGCGAAGTTTCTGTTTCCCGTACAGCAGCATATGGTCTGTCTGCCTCCGGCAAACAAGCGGTGTCCGGTTTGATTCAATCGCTCGGCAGCAAGCGCGCAGAAACAGTGGCTCACGCTGTGTTCGCGTTAGGCGAACTGCGGCAGTCAGCTGCGGAAGCAGTGCCTGCGCTGATCTCTTTGCTTACACATGAAGCCCAGTACGTTCGGCACGAAGTGGTAGAAGCCTTGGGAAATATCGGAACCCCCTCAGGCCAAATCGTGGCCGCATTGACGAAATGCTTACAGGATCCAGATACGCAAGTGCGTTTCATGACGGGTCTGTCGTTGGCAAAACTGGGATCCAGTGCAGAAGATGCAGTACCACAGTTGATTACCGCATTAGATGATGAAAACCGCTATGTACGCGGCCATGCTGCCGAAGCGTTGAAGCACATTGGCACAAGTCGTGCAAAAGATGCACTAATCAACTTCTTGCTCGATTCCCGCTGGTGTCCAACAACTACGCCGGCAAGTACATTCTATCCTTGATTTTTCGCAGATTCAGCC
>JAQBPP010000243.1 GCA_028287455.1 Bacilli bacterium
GCTGTTCCTGCCTATGCAGGCATTCCGGTTACACACCGCGGCATCGCATCTTCGTTTATTGTAGTTACCGGACATGAAGATCCAACGAAAGATGAATCCCATCTGAACTGGGAGGCAATAGCCACGACGACGGGCACCGTAGTGGTTTTAATGGGTGTCCAAAATCTGGCGTGGATTGTGGATAATCTGCTGTTGTTTGGCCGCCCGGCAGACACGCCGGTTGCGTTGATACGCTATGGAACACGTGTAGAACAGGAAACTTTGATTGGTACATTGGAAACAATCGTAGAACAAGCCGCCCTCGTGAAATTTCGCAGTCCTGCCATCATTGTGGTCGGCGAAGTGGTGAATCTTCGCCAGCAGCTCTCTTGGTATGAACGGCTGCCATTGTTCGGCAAGCGTGTGTTGATCACGCGAGCGCGGTCTACTTCCAGCGAGTTGGCCTCAGGAGTGCAGGAATTAGGCGGCGAACCGTATGAATTCCCAGTGATTGAAACGCGATTGCCTGAAAACCTTGAACCGATCCAGCAGGCGATCGCGCGGCTGACCGATTACGATTGGATTGTGTTCACCTCAGCAGTCGGAGTGCAGTTTTTCCTGCAGGAAATGCGGCGCTTGCAAACGGATCTTCGTCAGCTGCGCGGCCGACTGCTAGCAGTGGGACCGAAAACAGCCGAAGCGCTTTCCGACTACGGATTGTTTGCCGAAGAAGCACCGAACGAGTTCCGGGCGGAAGGCATTATCGAGCTTTATGGCGACAAGTTTCAGGCAGGCGAGCGCGTGCTGCTGCCGCGTGCAGATTTGGCGCGGCCCCTTTTGCCAGATTATTTACGTCAGAAAGGCTGTCTGGTAGACGATCTGCACGTCTACGAAACTGTCCAGTCCAGCGAGAATAAAGAAGAAGTATTGGACCTGCTGCAGCATGGGTACATCCATGCGATCACCTTCACTTCATCATCAACCGTGCACAATTTTGCGAAGGCGCTTGATGTGTCCGAATTATCTGCCGTCCTTACTGGTGTGACAGTGGCCTGTATTGGCCCGCTCACCGCGCTAACTGCAAAGGAGTACGGGCTGCAGGTTAATGTAACTGCGAATTCTTCCACAACGCTAGGTCTGCTGGAAGGATTAGTTGATTATTATATAAAGGAGAATCAGGAGTTCAATGATCCCAATTGATTTTAATAGACATCGTCGTTTACGCAGCAGTGCTAAGCTCAGAAAGTTAGTGCGGGAGACCACGCTTCAGATAGAGGATTTGATCTACCCTTTGTTTGCTTTTCATGGAACCGGCAAAGAAGAGATTTCTTCCATGCCGGGGGTGTATCACTTCGGCTTGGACGAATTGCGCAGGGAAGTGCAGGAGCTCGCGGAACTCGGCATTTCGGCTGTGCTCTTGTTTGGGGTGCCTAACCACAAAGATCACCTGTCATCCGAGGCCTACCACGCCGAAGGGATCGTGCAGCAAGCGATTCGGGCGATCAAACAGGAAGTGCCAGACATGGTCGTCATTACCGATGTCTGTTTGTGTGCTTACAATCCCGATGGACACTGCGGCATCGTCAAAGACGGTGTGATTGAAAATGATTCCTCGCTCGAGCTGATTGCACGAACCGCGCTGTCCCACGTGCAGGCAGGAGCAGATATCGTGGCGCCTTCCGATATGATGGATGGTCGTATTGCCGCCATTCGTCATGTGCTGGATGAGGCGGGTTATACACAGACCCCGATCATGTCATATTCGGTCAAATACGCTTCGAGCTTCTATGGTCCGTTTCGGGATGCAGCCGATTCCGCTCCAGCGTTTGGTGATCGCAAAACCTACCAAATGGATCCGGCCAATCGATTGGAAGCGCTGCGTGAGGCGCAATCTGATCAGGAAGAAGGCGCCGATTTTCTGATGGTCAAGCCTGCAATGGCTTATATGGACGTTATTCGGGAGCTGCGCGATTCCTTCGATCTGCCAATCGTCTCTTATAATGTTTCAGGAGAGTATTCCATGATCAAGGCGGCCTCCGCCAATGGATGGGTCGATGAAGAGGCCATTGTACTGGAACTTTTAACTGGACTGAAGCGCGCCGGTTCGGATTTAATCATCACCTATTTTGCTAAAGACGCAGCACGCAATTTGAAGCAAGGCAGATAATTCTTACGCGGTACTGGAAGGGTTGAATACGCAATGGCATCTGAACATAACGGATTTTCGAAATCGGGGCAGGAATATGCACGCGCCAAAAAAGTGATTCCAGGCGGCGTCAACTCCCCTGTACGCGCGTTTCGCGCTGTCGGCGGGGATCCAGTGTTTGTCAAAAGCGGCTCCGGCGCCTATTTTGAGGACATCGATGGCAATCGCTATCTTGATTACGTCCTGTCCTGGGGCCCATTGATTCTCGGACATGCGCATCCGGAAGTAGTGGCGGCTGTAAAGCGGGCCGCCTGCAGCGGTACATCGTTTGGTGCGCCAACCATACTGGAAACAGAGATGGCGGAGCTGGTTTGCAGCATTGTGCCTTCGATGGAGATTGTCCGCATGGTGAGCTCCGGGACGGAAGCTACAATGAGTGCGCTGCGGCTGGCACGCGGATTCACCGGGCGAACCAAGATTGTCAAATTTGAAGGGTGTTATCATGGTCACGCGGACAGTTTATTGATAAAAGCCGGTTCCGGGGTGGCTACGTTCAGTTTGCCAGACTCGCCGGGAGTACCGGACAGCGTAGCCGCAGAAACCGTGACTGTGCCCTACAATGACATCGCTGCGCTGGAACAAGCGTTTCAACTGTTTGGCGAAGAAATAGCCGCAGTAATTATTGAACCTATCGCAGGCAACATGGGTTTTGTTGCACCGCTGCCAGGCTATTTGCAACAGGTTCGCCAGATTACCAAGGATGCAGGCAGTCTGCTCATTTTTGATGAAGTAATGACCGGATTTCGTGCCGCATATGGGGGAGCGCAGGCATTGTATGACATTACACCTGATCTCACCACGCTCGGCAAGGTGATTGGCGGGGGATTGCCTGTTGGCGCATACGGCGGCAGGCGCGACATTATGGAACTGGTAGCCCCTACCGGCCCCGTGTATCAGGCAGGAACGTTGTCGGGAAATCCGCTCGCGATGGCTGCAGGACTGACTACTTTGCAAATTTTGGGCCAACCGGGCGTGTACGAACGAATGGAAGCCATGGCGCGGCAGTTGGTCGAAGGCTTTAAGCAGGCTGGCTATGAAACAGGGATTGCAGTAACAGGAGACGCTGTCGGCGGAATGTTTGGCTGCTTTTTCCACGGGGATAAAGTAACGGATTATCAATCCGCGAAGAGGTCGGATCTCAGCTTGTTTGCCCGCTATTTTCAC
>JAQBPP010000259.1 GCA_028287455.1 Bacilli bacterium
TGCTGAAGGCTGGCGTTAAAATTTATGAATATCATGCAGGTTTCCTGCATGCAAAAGTTCTGCTGGTCGACGACTCGATTTCTTCAGTCGGCACAGACAATTAAGATATTCGCAGCATGGAAATTAACTTCGAAGTGAATGCAATGATTTATGATTCGGAAATCTGCCGGAAATTAACGAATGATTTCTTCACGGATCTCAAACAATCAATTCTGATTTCCAGTGATCGTTGGAACAAAAGATCGCTTGCTTCGCGTTTTGCAGAATCGTTCGCGCGGTTATTTTCGCCTATTTTATGAAAAAGCCAGGCTGCGCTCTGGCTCGAAAGGGTTCGAGCACAATCAAAACGCGCGCTCATATTGCTTCGGAATCAGGGGTTGACCTCGGAGCACTACGCTGGCTTCATTCGCCCAATAAGGATTGCGCAGCATTCCGCGGGCTACCGCTATTAAATCGGCTTGCTCATTGCCGATGACAGATTCGGCGAGATGGAAGTTCTCCAACTTGCCGACTGCGATGACCGGAACCCCAAGGGCATTTTTGACAGCAGCAGCAAAGGGCACCTGGTAGCCGGGGTGAATGCCTGGTCTTCCGCCAGAGCCAATCGGACCTTCTCCGCCGCTGGACATATGGAAAATATCCACACCTGCTTGATGATACGCTTTACACAAGTGGATTGCGTGATCAAGTCCGTATCCATTGTCTACATATTCGACCGCAGAGACGCGCATGATCAGCGGCATGTCTTTAGGCATCACCTGTTTGACCGCCTGCACTACTTCGACGCCGAAACGCGATAGGTCTTGACCATATTCATCGTCGCGCCGATTCGTAACTGGGGACTGGAACTGGTGGATCAGATAGCCGTGGGCGCCGTGCAGCTCAATCACGTCCACACCCGCTTCGACTGCTCGTCGAGCGCCGTCTCTGAACTTGCCCACCATTTCTTTGACATCTGCTGTGGTCAAAGCCCGCGGCGTTTTGAACTTGTCTGAGAACGCAATCGCAGATGGCGCTACTGGTGTCTCGGCATCTTGTGCTTTGCGTCCGGCATGGGCAATTTGAATCCCGACTTTTGTGCCATAGCTTTGACAGGCTTTAATGATTCTCGCAAAAGCGGGAATGTGATCATCCGACCAAATTCCGCTGTCAAAGTCAGTGATTCTTCCGTCGGGGTCTACGTCTGTCATTTCAATCAGGATTAATCCGGCACCGCCGACTGCCCGGCTGGTATAATGTACATAATGCCACTCATTTAGGATGCCATCCCGGTTGGTGACGGAGTATTGACACATCGGCGCCATTACAATCCTGTTTTTTAACTGCAAGGATTTTAAAGAAAATTCATCAAACAATGTAGCCATAAAGCAATCTTCTCCTTTTTAAAACTATTTAGGTAGTCGAACCATTTAGGTCAGTTTACCATTTTTAGAAATAAATGTGGGGGAAATAAAATGCTTCTTTTTCGCATTCTAGTGGCAGCTGTCCTGCTCCTACTAGTTATTTTCATTTACTTAAGATGGAATACAACCAGAGTGCGCCAGGAATGGATAACTATACCCTTGAAACGATTACCTGTTGCATTTGACGGCTATAGAATCGCTCATTTGAGCGATCTGCATTTGGAAATGAACTTTGTAGCTGAGGCGGTCGTCCAGAAATGGATTGAAGAAGTGAATCCCGATTTAATTGTAATTACAGGCGATTGTGCCGAAACCTTGCATGGCGTGCGCAGAGCACGAACTTATTTGGCAGCGCTTGAGGCGCCTGATGGCATTTACGCTATCTTTGGCAATCACGAATATCACGGCAGCCGCAAAAGCAGGGCAGCGCTTGAGCGTATGTATCAGGAGCTCGGCATCGAATTGCTGCGCAATCAAAGCGTCACGATCAGACGGGCAGGGCAAATGCTGCAGTTGGTAGGATTGGATGACTATTGTACATGCCATGAGAATGTGGAGCTTGCTTATTCCGACTGTAGGGCAGAGCAGTTTACAGTCCTCCTTTGTCACGATCCCAACATAGCGTTGGAACTTCCCGAACACAGTGCGGATTATGCGCTGGCGGGTCACTTGCATGGAGGGCAGCTTAATTTTCCAGGCATTTTTAAACTCCATCCGATGGGAGTGCTGCCAAGGCTTGGCATCGTAGCGGGACTGCACAATATTCATGGGACGAAATGGTATATCAGCCGCGGTCTGGGGCAAGTTGGACTCCCTTTTCGTTTTCGCGCTTTTCCTGAAGTTACGCTGCATGAACTTCGAGTAGATCAATAATGTATGTTTTACAATTCTCTGGGCAAGAATGGTTGGGAAAGTATACCATTTTGGATCAGAGGAAGAAGGATGAGTCTTGTTTCGCTTCATTAGTCGGTCGCGTTATCGTATACCTGTCATCGTGCTGGGCGGGGTGGTATGCCTTGCTGCAGTGCTCGCATGCAGGTCACTTTTTGTTGCAAAAGGACATGCAGGTCCAGCCATCAGTGAACAAATTCGTTCAGTCGCAGCTAGCGTACTTGGCGATTCGCCGCAGCCTGCGTTAGATGATGTGGAAGTGAATGTGCAGGCATCAAACGTTGAGGTTTCCATCAAAACCTCTCATTTTGCATGGGCGCCTGGCGCGGCTGGGAGGCCGAATCTGCAAGGGGAGGGGCATGCGCATTTGCAGCTGGACAACAACCCTGCTGTGATGATGTCTGCAGGAAGCAATTACGAAATTCGTAACGTTTCTAGGGGGCCGCACGTCTTACATGTGGAACTGGTGCAAAACAACCACCAGCTGATACCTGGGCAAATGAAATTTGTATCTTTTGAAGTAGTGGATTAAACTGCACTAAAAAGTGATCAACTTAACATAGGTACGCCGGCTAGGTTGCAATCTGCGGAGAGGGGATTGCCTGAAATGAAAATAAAGCTTGGTTTATTAATACTTGTGATGACGCTGGCTTTTGCCGGGGTTACACATGCGAGATACGATTTAACGGGAATTCTTTCGTTATCAAATGATAAACACCCACCAGTGGCATCAGGCTCTACTAACACACAGTCTGCTGACTTAGCGCAGACCGCTCAGTTGGACGTTCCAAGCCAAGCGCAGGATCCGGAGCTGTATAACGGGTGTGAAGTGACCAGTTTATCCATGCTGCTAAGCGCTGCCGGACACCCGGTGCCCAAGACAGTGTTGGCAGACGAGGTTTTAAAGGATCCTGCACCAGAAGAAGAAGATGCAGCAGGCGATCCCGTCTCGTGGGGAAATCCAAATCGGGGGTTCGTTGGCGATATTACCGGCGAAAATCCCGGATATGGCGTCTACCATGCGCCGATTGCGTCCTTAGTGAACGAATTTATGTCCGGACAGGCTAACGATTTAACAGGAAGTTCTTTTGATGCAGTGCTGCAGCAAGTAGCTGCAGGGAAACCAGTGGTCGTCTGGACAACTGTAGGTTTTGAGCCAACAACATCCTGGGTCACCTGGCAAAGTCCAACTGGGCCTGTACATGCCACGCTGGAAGAGCATTGCGTGCTGCTTGTAGGATACGATGCGGGACACGTGATGATCAATGACCCTTTGGATGGAACAAAAGACAAAGCAGTCGACCGCGATCCATTTATTGCGGCCTGGAAACAATTAGGGCAACAAGCGATCACCTATAAATAAGCACCAAAAATCGGCGCGTACTGCGGCCGGTTTTTGTTTGGATTGGCAGCAACCTC
>JAQBPP010000270.1 GCA_028287455.1 Bacilli bacterium
TGAATATGGGAACAGTGAAGACTATATCGCCGTTTTGGCACATTTGGACGTTGTGCCAGCAGGCGGGGGATGGACCTATCCTGCGTTTGGCGCAGAAATTCACGAGGGCAAGATTTATGCACGCGGCGCAATCGATGACAAAGGGCCTGGGATGGCTGTCTTTTTTGCACTGCGGATGATTAAAGAGCTTGATTTGCCTCTCAACAAGCGGGTAAGGCTGATCTATGGCTGCCATGAAGAAAATCCTGTTTGGCACTGCATGAATTATTACTTTGCACATGAGCCGAAGCCGATCTGCGGCTTCACTCCTGACGCCGACTTCCCTTTAATCTATGCAGAAAAAGGAATCTTGAGTATAACTTTAATCTATGACCGAGGCGAAGCTGCACAGCAGCCGCAGCGCAAAGTGAAGATCTTGTCGCTTAAAGGCGGCGAACGCGAAAATATGGTGCCTGATTTTGCAGAGGCCGTTTTGCAGCCTGCCGCTGATCTGTCGTTGCAGCAATTGAAGGAAGCGCTACAACAAGCATCTGAACGTTTACAGATTGCTTATTCCTCGAGTGAAGAGGCAGCTGGATTTCGCATTTCCGTGCAGGGTGTATCTGCACATGGAAGTTTGCCGCACCTGGGTGTCAATGCAGTGGTCAGACTTTGTCAGCTGCTGTCAGACCTGGCAGAAGTGGACGAACCCTGGCTGAAGTTACTCTCGGCAGTGGATCCAAACGGTGAGTCGCTTGGCATTGCATGCCGCGACGATGTCACAGGTGAATTAACGGCCAATCTAGGAGTAGTGAGTGTTTTGGAATCTGCAGTTGACGTACTTTTCAATATTCGCTATCCTGTTGACCAAACAGCAGAACAAATATCTGCCAACTTACAGCAGAAACTGGCAGGGTCAGGCTGGAAACAAACCCATTTTGTAGATAATCCACCGCTGTATGTTCCGACTGACTCGTTGATCGTGAAAACCCTCTCCAGGGTCTATCAAGAGGAAACGGGTGACACCCACGAGCTGCTCACAATTGGTGGAGGAACTTATGCCCGGGCCATCCCAAATGCGGTGGCGTTTGGTCCGCTGTTTCCGGGGCAGCAGGAGCTTGCACATCAAAAGGATGAGTTTTTTGCAGTAAATGATTTACTTCGCGTGTCAGCCATCTATGCCAAAGCCATCTACGAGTTGTCAAATGCAGAATGGCCTAATTAAATAGAGCTTGCATATGCTGCTCCGCCTAGGCTGGAAGCCTGATCACGTGAGGATTTTGTTTCTCTAAGGGAGTGTGTGATATGCGCGTGGAGAAACTCGGAGATAATAAAATTCGCATTTTTATTTCCTATGAAGATTTGGATCAGCGCGGGATTGACCGCGATGAAATTTGGCAAAATGGCGGCAAGGTTCAGGAACTGTTTTGGGATATGATGGAACGCGCTTACGTGGAAGTAGGCTTTGAAGTGGTTGGCCCAATTGCCGTGGAAGCTTTTACGATGCCCACTGAAGGTGTTGTAGTGATCGTAACGCAAGTTCCGCAGCTGCCAGCTCCGATGACGAGTGAATCCAGGGAGCTCGCTCCCGTTGTCACCAGTGAAAGTGACAAAGCAGCAGGGTGCTTTACGTTCAGTTTTGCAGATTTTGAGCACGTGATATCGGCTGCGAAGATGCTGGATCAGTTGATCCTTGATGGAGTATCTTTATATAGTTATAAAGAAAATTATTACTTGGTGTTTGAAGATGCTGCAATTGTGGATGATCGCTATGATGATGTTTGGTCGATCTTGCAAGAGTACGGGTCGCCCTCATCAGTTACGACCGCCGTTTTAGATGAATATGGCAAAAAAATCATGGAAGATCATGCGGTCCGCCACTTGAACCAGTACTTTGGTTCCTAACTCGCCCGCGCTCAGGCGCAATCGAAGGGTGACAAGGGTCTTTCTCTGGTAGAAGAGAAAGACCCTATTTTTCTTAGGAGGAAACAAGATGAAACTAACCACGCGCTTAGTGCAGGCAGGCAATAAAACAGATCCGGTTACCGGGGCCGTGTCCACACCGATTCACCACTCTGCTACATTCGCTCATCCCGCACTTGGCAAAAGCACCGGATTTGACTATTCCCGGAGTTTGAACCCAACCCGCAAAGTGTTAGAGGATGCCATCGCCAATTTGGAAGGCGGCGTGCGGGGATTCGCGTTTGCAACCGGCATGGCTGCAGTGACGACCTTGTTTCTGTTGTTTCAGCCCGGCGATCATTTGCTCGTATCAGATGATTTATACGGGGGCACCTATCGGCTGTTGGAACAAGTTTTTGCTGGCTACGGACTGGAAGTGACTTATGTTAATACTTCAGATGTAGACGCGGTCAACTCCGCGCTGCAGGCAAATACAAAAGGACTCTTTATTGAAACTCCTACGAATCCGTTGATGAAAATTTCGCCTTTGCCGGAACTGATTCGGTTTGCGAGTGAGCATCAGCTCATATCCATCGTGGACAATACCTTTATGACGCCGTATTTGCAGCGTCCGATTGAACTGGGGGCAGATCTTGTCATTCATTCGGCATCCAAATACCTCGGCGGTCATAACGATCTGATCGCTGGTTTAGTGGTTGCCAAAACGGACGAATTGGCAGAACGCGTGTACTTTCTGCAAAATTCAATCGGAGCGATTCTTGGACCACAGGATTGTTGGCTCCTCTTGCGCGGCATGAAAACACTAGCGCTGAGGATGGAAAAGCACCAACAAAATGCACAGAAAATAGCGCAATGGTTAACTGTTCAGCCGGCCATTGCAAAAGTGTACTTTCCGGGTCTCTTAACACACGAGGGGCGCGACGTACAACTGAAGCAGGCTGCCGGCTTTGGGGGGATGGTCTCCTTCGAATTGCAAACCGCCGATCAAGTTCCGGTACTGCTCGAATCAGTAAACTTAATCACATTTGCCGAAAGTCTTGGCGGGGTCGAATCGCTTATTACATATCCGGCTCGGCAAACTCACTTCGATATTCCTGAAGAGATTCGCGAGCGTATTGGTGTCACCAGTCGTCTGCTCCGGCTGTCTGTCGGCATCGAGGATGCAGATGATCTGATCGACGATTTATCGCAAGCGCTGGAGCAGGTACAGAGGAGGACATCCAAGTGAGTAAACAGCATTCATCCGAATGGCTGCCCGAAACAGCTGTCGTTCATTCAGGAGTTCGTTATGATAAAGCGACCGGTGCTTCGTCGATTCCCATTTATCAAACGTCCACTTTTCACTGGGAAGATTTAGATGCCACAATGATCTATGATTATGCCCGTTCAGGCAACCCTACTCGTGATGCGTTGGAACAATTGGTTGCTGAGCTGGAAGGCGGCTCGCATGGATTTGCATTTGCCAGCGGAATGGCTGCGATCACTACTTCTCTGTTGGTGTTATCGAGCGGCGATCATCTGATTGCTGGCGAGGATATTTATGGCGGCAGTTTTCGAGCGTTGACACAAGTATTTTCGAGGCTGGGCATTGAAACCAGTTTTGTAGACGCAACGAATGTGGAACTCGTAGCAGCGGCAATTCGACCGAACACACGGGCTTTTTTACTCGAAACACCATCGAATCCGACGCTGCGCGTGCTGGATTTACGCAGTCTTGCAGAGCTTGCACATTCAAGAAACATACTTACGTTTGTAGATAATACGTTTATGAGTCCTTTTTATCAAAAGCCGCTGGAGCTTGGGATTGACGTAGTGATTCACTCCGCTACAAAATTTTTGGGCGGTCATTCCGATGTTATTGGCGGCGTAGCAGTGGTCAAAGATGAACAGTTGGCTGCACAAATCAAGTTTTTGCAAAATGGGTTTGGCACTATATTAGGTCCACAGGACTCGTGGCTGCTCATCAGAGGGATCAAAACTTTGGCAGTTCGAATGAAGTCCAGCAGTGAAACCGCACTGCGGTTAGCCGAATGGTTTATAGAGCATCCTAAAGTACAAAAAGTGTTTTACCCCGGACTTGCGAGCCATCCTGGTTACGACATTCAAATGTCGCAAGCCTCTTCAGGTGGAGCGGTGCTGTCGATTGATGTGGGCTCCAGGGAGAATGTCAAACGGCTGTGCAGCGCACTCAAGCTGCCGTTGGTGGCGGTGTCTCTGGGCGGTGTTGAGACGATCGTGTCGTATCCGGTGCAAATGTCGCATGCGGCAATGCCAAAGCCGGAACGGGACAAACGGGGCATTACAGAGGGATTACTGCGCGTAAGTGTAGGGCTCGAAGCGTTTGAGGACTTGCAAAAAGACTTTCAAGCGGGGTTAGACGCCATTTGATATACTGAGGCTAATCCCGAACTATTTATGCACTAAGGTGGGTAAAACATGAGTGTTCAAACTTACTCGGAAAACCTCAACGTATTAACACAAACTCAACTAGTCATTAAAGAGGCTCTCGCGAAGCTAGGTTTCGGGTCCGAGATGTATGAACTCTTAAAAGAACCTCTGCGTGTTTTAACTGTTCGTATTCCAATCCGAATGGATGACGGTACGGTCAAGGTGTTTACCGGTTATCGCGCGCAGCATAACGATGCGGTCGGACCCACGAAGGGCGGCATCCGATTTCATCCTGAGGTAACGGAAGATGAAGTGAAAGCGCTTGCAATCTGGATGAGTTTGAAATGTGGAATTGCGGGTCTTCCTTATGGCGGCGGCAAAGGCGGCATCATTTGTGAACCGCGTGAAATGTCGTTTCGGGAATTGGAGCGATTATCACGCGGTTATGTGCGCGCAATTTCCCAATTGGTGGGGCCGACCAAAGATATACCAGCGCCAGATGTGTATACCAACAGTCAATACATGGCCTGGATGATGGATGAATACAGTCGGATCCGCGAATATGATTCACCTGGCTTTATTACGGGCAAGCCGCTAGTGCTCGGAGGCAGTTTGGGACGTGATTCGGCGACAGCGCGTGGTGTGACGATCGCCATCGAAGAAGCGGCCAAAGCCAAAGGAATGGCGCTTGCAGGTTCACGCGTTGTCGTACAAGGGTTTGGCAACGCAGGCGGCTATTTGGCAAAATTTATGCATGATAAAGGCGCATTGGTAGTAGGAATTTCAGATGCATATGGTGGATTGCATGATCCAAACGGGTTGGATATTGATTACCTGCTGGATCGAAGGGACTCGTTTGGAACTGTATCGAAGCTGTTTAAGAATACAATCACCAACCAGGACATTTTAACCCTGGATTGCGATATTTTAGTGCCTGCAGCAATTGAGAATCAAATAACCTCTCAAAATGCAGCAGCCATTAAAGCCAAAATTATCGTGGAGGCAGCCAATGGCCCCACAACACTGCAGGCCACCAGAATGCTCACCGACAGGGGAGTATTGCTCATCCCTGACATTATCGCCAATGCAGGCGGAGTTATCGTTTCCTATTTCGAATGGGTACAGAATAATCAAGGCTTATATTGGACTGAACAAGAGGTCGACCGCCGTTTGCAAGAGATTATGGAACAATCGTTTGCTTCTGTGTATGAAACCGCGAAATTGCGCAAAATTGACATGCGTCTGGCTGCCTATATGGTCGGAGTAAGACGAATGGCAGAAGCCTGCCAATTAAGAGGTTGGGTGTAAGTCAGCTCTTTCTGTATCTGAATAACAACTTGGGCGCCAGTCGTCCAGGTTTTATTCATTTTCGTACCAGGAGCGTATTTCAGGCACACTGAATCCTGCGCCCAACAGCGCCATGAGTTCCATTCTGGCCTTTTGTCCATTCAGACCACCCGCGAAAATCAC
>JAQBPP010000275.1 GCA_028287455.1 Bacilli bacterium
GTTTAAATCCTTCGCCCATTCATCCCATGTCGGACGTGTCGATAAAGTGATCCCCGCCTTCTCAAACATGGCCGGATCATAAACAATGGTATACGCGTTCAACGCATTGGGAATGCCATACAACTTCCCGTTTACTTTGCCACTGTCCACAACAGAGGGAGCAATGTTAGTAAGATCAATGTTTTGGGTCGACAAATCCAACAGTGCCCCGCGATCCGCATAACTTTTGATATAACCGTAATCCATTTGAATCACATCGGGTGCATTGCCGCCACTGACCTGGGTCGAGAGCTTTTGAAAGTAATCTGTAAAGTTCCCGTCGAATTCAGGTGTAACTGTAATATTAGGATGAAGCTTTTCAAAATCAGTAATTGCTTGTTTTGTCATTTGGTCCCGGACTGTGGACCCCCACCAGTCAAACGTTAAGTTGACAGGTTGATTTGAGTTTGATGAAGCCGATTGAGTTTGATTGCCGCAAGCCGCCAGCAGTGGTCCAACAGTAATAATCAGGGTTAAAGCGCTTACGATAGATTTTCGCAACAGTCTTCCCCCTAAAGGAATTTGGCATGGCATATACTGAAATTAGTAATGAAATAGTTTTATGAAAACCCTTTCATAAGTAAGACTATTATATCTTGGTTGGACTGTCAACGGAATTTTTAGTGGGTTGACAATAGTAAATTTCTCAACTTTCGCAACCTCAAAATATTGCATTATACCTTGACAAATCTAGTGATTCCCTTATTTAATAGTTTGTCTTTATAAATAATCTGTTGAATTATAGAGATTGAACGAGGGGGATAAAACATTGAGCAACAAATGGCTCGTACGATTCATGGTCTTGGCTTTGACTTCTGGCGTGGCTGCAGGCTGCGGTTTGCCTGCAAAAACAACATCCGTCAATACAGCCGAAGATACATCACCGGTAACCATCAGTATCTACAGTACACAAGGTTTGACAGACGCCGATTATCAGCTGCTCTATGTAGAGCCGCTAAAGAAAAAGTATCCCTATATTACACTCCAATTAATTACACCTGCTGCTGGGACCCAATTGAACGACTTGATTGCTAAGGGTACAGTGCCAGATTTGTACACGACCTGGAACGGCGATTTTGGCACCTATGCCGCAGCGGATATGCTGACCGACATCACACCCTACTTGAAAAAAGACAACATCGACTTGAACCGGTTCGATCCAATCATCATTGATTCGATCAAAACAGCTTCGAGCAATGGTGAGGTTTATGCCTTGCCTTATAATTCACAAATCAAAGCACTTTATTATAATAAAGATATTTTTGATAAATTTGGAGTTGCGTATCCTCAGGATGGGATGACCTGGGATCAGACGATCCAATTAGCGAAAAAGGTCACAGGCAAAGTCGATGGCGTTCAGTATCGCGGTCTGGATTACGATAATATTCAACGGCTAGGCACTGCGTTTTCCACTGACATCGTTGATGCCAAAACACAGCGCGCCGATGTGAATAACGACGTCTGGAAAAAGCTGTACGAAACGGGCAAATCGATCGTGGCCCTGCCTGGCAATGAGCCGGCAAAAATTGATTCCGGGGGTGTCGATGCCTTTTTCAAAACCAAGACTCTAGCGATGTTGGCCACCATCAACGAGTTGGATCAAGCGAAGGATGCGGTACAAAACGGCCTGAATTTCGACATGGCACAGTTTCCGAGCTTTCCTGAGAAAATGAACATTTACAGCAGCGTCGATGCGAATGTGATCGGGTTATCCAAATTTAGTCAGCACAAAGAGCAGGCGATGCGCGTGATCGAAACGCTCACCTCTGATGAAGTGCAGACGATCAGCACGAGACAAACAGGAAGAGTATCACCGCTCGTGAATCAGGCAATCAGAGAGCAGTGGGGAGCGGACATGCCGTATCTGAAGGGCATTCATCTGCAGTCGGTGTTTAAGAGCAAGTTTGGTCCAGCTCCGTTATTTTCCAGTTATAATGTTGCAGCGACTAAATTCGTGAAGTCAGAATATGTGAATTACGCGTCCGGGAAAAAAGATGTCAATACAGCGCTGCTGGATGCAGAAACTGAAATCAACCAAATGATTGACGCAGACAAAGCCAAACAATAACTGAAGGGAGATCGTTTGTGGAGACAAAAACAGACTTGAGGCTGAAAGGGCTGGAACAGGCCGCGGAGATGGCTTGCAGCTGGCTGACCGATATCGCACAAGTACAAACGGAGCAGCTCACTGTGGAAGAAGACAAGGTGGGTCACGGGTATACGTCATGGAAAGGAGCGATCCGCGGCGAATATTCGGCGGCAGAGCGCCACTGGTGGTTTTTCTGCCCGGTCTGGCATACGGGTCAGGCGGTGAAAGCGCTTGTGCTCGCCTATCAGCGCTTCCATAACGATAAGTATTTGCAGGCTGCGCGGATCGGGGCAGCGTTCATCTACGATAAACAGATTTGGGACGAAATGGACCCGGACTTTGGCCTGATTTTGGCTTACGAAGATTATGCGAACCAGGTCAATACTTCCGCTGTGTTCGAGGGGCTGCACGGTCTGATGCTGCTGGCTGATTTGGAGCAATCGGAGGATAGCTGGCACCGGATTGAAAAAGCAGCCGAATTTATGATGAACCGTTTGTTCCTGCCGGATAAAGGAGTCTTCCTCGATCTGTACGATGCGAAAAACCGGCGGATTGTAAGTCCGTCCCCATTCAGCACCAAAAACAAGATCGGCGGCAGGCCCCTTTTGGATGACGCGATTTTTTTGAAGCTGTATCAAAAAACAGGCCGGCGCGATTTCCTCGATGTTCATCTCAAAGTGGCCCACAAACTGATCGAGGACCAGAATCCTGCGGGAAACTGGATCGATTACACTCCTTGCAGCGCTACGAAAGGGCTGTTTCATCCGCGCCATACGTATTGGTGGGGCTTTCCGTTCATCGATACATTCAGGGAGTTGCGGGATCCGATCTATTTGGAAACGGCCATTGCGTCCGGCGAGTTTTGCCTCAAAGCCATGCGGCGCGATGGCGGCTGGTTCCGCGGACTGGATACCGATTTCAATACCGATTCATTCGGCCATGCCACGAGCGGGTCGGCGTGCGCCTCGATCCTCTTTCTCCATTTATATGAAGAAACAGGGGAGCAGCGCTGGATGAGCGCGGCGGAAAAAACGCTGAACTATTGTATGAAAATGCAATTGAAAGAGACTGCAGATCCGAATCTGACAGGTGTGATTCTGGAAAAGGTGCTTCCGCCAGGCGGCACCGACGCATCGCCTTACAAAATCCGCGACCTGGGGACGATCTTTTTTATCACAGCGGCAATGAAATACCTGGAAGTCGCAAAGCAACTATCATAGCGGAGGGAACTATATGCAAATTGCCAATCAACCCTTGCAAGTCAAAGGGTATGCCCAGGGAGGTACTGTGGTAAACGGAATCGCCTATTTCACGGCGAATTCTTACCAGGAAAAATTAGATGAACAGGGCAACTTGTCCCATGTGGACAAAAAAGAACCCTTTCCCTATCTGGTTGCATTTGACGTCAATACATTGGAAGTAATCCGTACTTATCCGTTTGAAAATACCTATGACAGCACCCCTCTAGTAATCCAAAATCAAAACGGGCAGTGGCTGGTGCTCGCCCATGAATATACAAAAGGAAGAACAGTCGCCATGTACCAGGAAACTGGTGAAGTGGCCTGGATTAGTGAAGAGAACCAGCCGGGCGGCATGTTTTTTGGCTTCACCTTTTATCGTAAAAGCGATGGAACCAAACTAATTCTAGTAAGTATTAAAAACGGCTTGCATGCACTCTCACTGGAAAATGGACAAGAACAGTGGCTGGTTCCCGGAACTAGCGGAGTAACCCCTTGCGTTGATCAAGGGCAAGGGTTGATTTATTGGCAGTCAGGCGGCAAAATCCACAAAATCGAAGCGGAAACAGGCAAAGTCCTGGCGTTCGTCCCTGTTTACACGCCTTCTGTTTGCGTGTCGTGGAATACGGTACTGGCGAAGGATGAATTCGGAACCCACATTGTAACTTACTGGTATAGTTCGACTCTCTATGGATCCGCTATCCGAGTGTATGATGCCGAGTTGAATCTGGAATGGGAGAAAAAAGGATTGCCGATGTCGAAAAAGGCGTCGCTTACTTACCAC
>JAQBPP010000276.1 GCA_028287455.1 Bacilli bacterium
ATGTGCGTATTGCAGACAGAGCGAAAGCGATCAAGTACGCAGTAAGCTCGCGCGGGCCAGATGACGTCGTACTGATTGCCGGGAAGGGCCATGAAACGTATCAAATCATCGGCCGCACCAAAACCGATTTTGATGATCGGAACGTTGCGGCAGATGCGATTCGGGGGATTTTATGATTAAGGAAACGGCAAGAACGATCGCGCTTTGGGTAGAGGGAACTGTAATTGGCGACCTTGACTGTAAAATTGAAGGGGTTTCAATTGATAGCCGGACAGTCAGTAAAAGTCAACTTTATATTCCGATCATCGGTGCCAAAAACGATGGGCATCTTTATGCAGATGAGCATGAGTTGGTGAAACGAGGCGTGGAAGTGATGCTTTGGCAAAAGGATCACCCGATGCCTGTGCACATGCCGAAATCGCTCGTGATTGTTGACAATACCCTTACTGCGCTGCAGCAGCTGGCTAAATCGTACCGGGCTGCGCTGGCATGCAAAGTGGTTGGCGTAACAGGATCAAACGGTAAAACGTCTACCAAAGACCTGGTAGCCGCAGTTTTGTCGTCGAAGTTTAAGGTGCAAAAAACCCAGGGGAATTACAACACTGAATATGGCCTGCCGCTTACGCTTCTGCAGCTCGACCACGACACTGAGATTGTCGTTCTGGAAATGGGCATGCGCGGACGAGGCGAAATCGATTTGCTTGCAAAACTGTCGGCCCCTGATTACGGCGTCATCACGAACATCGGGGAGGCTCATTTGGAACGGCTTGGAAGCCGCGCCGCGATTGCCGAGGCGAAGTTCGAGCTAATCAGCAGACTGCCGGCAGCTGGGCATGCGTTTCTAAATGGTGATGAACCTTTGTTAAGAAAGCTTTCGGACCGCTCTCCGGCGCAGGTGACCTGGTTTGGACTTCGGCAGAATTTTAACGATCTTTATCCCAGTTCATTATCCAGTCAGGGGTTGTCTGGCACCGCCTTTACTTTGCCAGACTCTGACACCCGCTTCTTCTTGCCGATCCCAGGCGATCACCAAGTTGCTAACGCAATTGCAGCAATTGCGATTGCGCGCCATTTGGGGTGTTCAGACCAGGAATGCGCACGCGCGCTTTCGACTGCGCAGCTCACAGCGATGCGGCTGGAAGTACTGCCAGGTTTACACGGCGGCTTCGTCATCAACGATGCATTTAACGCTTCACCCACCTCCACAAAAGCAGCTTTGCTCACCTTGAGTTCGCTGCGGGCGGAAGGATTGCTGGTAGCCGTTTTAGGTGACATGCTCGAGCTGGGCGAAAATTCTGCGAACTACCATTACGAAGTGGGCGAATTCGCAGCCAAAGCAGGTATCGATCTACTGGTGGCTGTTGGATCATTCCGTGAGCATTTGATCAAAGGAGCTCAGGCCCAAGGCATGGCAACAGGCTGGGTGCATGGCTTTGCTGCTACTGACGATGCGGCAGAATGGTTGGAAGACTTTCTGGCGCGATCCGCTGATCCCACCATACTGGTAAAAGGATCAAGAGGGATGGCGATGGAGCGCATCGTAAACAGGCTGGTAGCCAAGGATTGAGCCAGCACGAAACGAACCTAAGATAAGGAGGGGGCGAGATGGATATCAGTACGACGCTGGGAATTGTCGCAGGAATGTCTATTCTGGTGGCAATTCTGCTCGGACCGTTAATCATCCCATTTTTGCGGAGATTGAAGTTTGGTCAAGCCATCCGTGCAGAAGGGCCGGCGCGGCATATGAAGAAGGCGGGCACCCCGACCATGGGGGGCGTCATCTTCTTGCTTGCCGCTTTGGTAACGACGCTTTATTTGTCACCGCTTGGCCGCAACACGTGGGTGTTAATTCTGGCCACTTTTGGATTTGGACTGATCGGATTTATAGATGATTATATTAAAGTGGCATTAAAACGAAACTTAGGCTTAACTGCGAAACAGAAACTATTAGCTCAGATTGTCATTGGCATCATCATCTGTATTTTACTTGCCGGATCAGCCCATAACACGGAGATCCATATTCCTGGCACGCATGTGTCGATCCCGCTCGGATTTGTTTATTATCCATTTCTGATCTTGCTGATCATCGCCACTTCCAATGCAGTGAATATTACGGATGGCTTGGATGGTTTGGCCAGCGGCATCGCGGCGATCGCGTTCGGTGCCTATGGAGTGATCGCTTATCTCAAATCCGAATACGATGTGGCGATTTTCTGCGCTGCATTGGTAGGCGGGCTGCTTGGGTTTTTGGTGTTCAATATTCATCCTGCCAAAGTATTCATGGGTGATACAGGATCTCTTGCACTCGGAGGGGCACTTGCGGGTGTTGCCATATTGACCAAAGAAGAAATCTTGCTTGTGATCGTCGGCGGTGTATTTGTCATTGAGACGCTGTCTGTGATTTTGCAGGTTTTTTCGTTTCAGACGTTTGGGAAACGCATTTTCAAAATGAGCCCCATTCATCATCATTTTGAGTTGTCCGGCTGGTCCGAATGGCGTGTGGTGGGAACCTTCTGGACAGCAGCACTGGTCCTGGCAAGTGTTGCGCTGGCCGTGTATCTAAAGTAATTGCGCAAGCAAGCTGCGAGGAAAGCAATTCTTGAGTTTATTTAGTAGGAGCGAACGAAATGGATGTCAAAGATAGGCGTGTAGTTGTGCTAGGGTTGGCCAGAAGCGGGATTGCGGCTGCTAAATTGCTGCATGAACAAGGTGCGCATGTGGTGGTGAACGATTACGCTCCGCTTGAAAAAGTGGCCGCTGATGTCGCGGCGCTCCAGCAGCTGGGCATTGAAGTGATCGTCGGCGGACATCCGGCTGACTTGATCAATGAGCAAGTGGTGCTGCTGGTGAAAAACCCGGGGATTCGTTATCAGGTTGCGCCGGTTCAACAGGCACTGCAGCTCGGAATTCCAGTCGTCACCGAAGTGGAGTTAGCCGGCTGGTATGCAGCAGCCCCTTTGATCGGCATCACCGGCTCCAATGGGAAGACGACCACGACCACACTGGTTGGAGAGATCATGGAGCATGCAGGACTTCAGCCTGTAGTAGCGGGCAATATTGGCCGCGCGTTGACTGATGTAGTCATGGATGTGCCAGCTGACCGGTATATTGTGGCAGAATTGTCTTCTTTTCAGCTGATGGGCACTCGTACATTTCATCCGCATATTGCGGCGTTGATCAACGTCTACCCGGCTCACCTGGATTACCATTTGGATATGCAGGAATATATCGCTGCCAAACAGAAACTGTTCGCCAATCAAACTGCGCAGGATTATGCCATTCTGAACTGGGACCAACCAGTCCTGCGCGAAATGGCGCAGCAGGTGGCCGCGAAGGTCATCCCTATTTCGCTTGTAGGCCCCGTTCAGGGGGGCGTTTACGTGGAAGATGGCTGGATCATCGCCAGCGGACCGCAGGAGCTCTTGGGCAGTGAGACGCCGCTGCATGTGCTCCCAGTGTCGTCTGTTAAGCTGCAGTTTGAGCATAATTTGCAGAATATCCTGGTCGCAGTTGCAATTTCGCTTGCAGCCGGCGCGCAGATCGACTCTATCCGGGCGGTGCTGCAGACTTTCGGCGGCGTTGAGCACCGAGTGGAGTTCGTTCGAGAGCAGAATGGAGTGCGCTATTTCAATGATTCCAAAGCCACGAATGAAGACGCTGCGTCACGGGCTCTTGCGGCGTTTCCTGGCAATATCATCTGGATTGCAGGCGGCTTGGATCGCGGTTTCACGTTTGAAAGCTTGGAGCCGCTGATGGCCGCAAGGGTCAAAGCAGTAGTGGCGCTTGGTCAATCGCAAGCCAAAGTGCTGGCTGCTGCAGAGCGCGCGGGTGTACAAACACGAATCGCGGTAGACTGCATTGAGAACGCAGTGCTAGCAGCAACTGAGCGGGCGCAACCAGGCGATACGGTGCTGCTTTCACCTGCTTGCGCCAGCTGGGACATGTTTTCGTCATTTGAAGAAAGGGGAAGAATCTTTAAACAAGCTGTGCATACAATGTAGCATTTGAACATTGGACAGGGCTCAGGCAAGACCTGGGCAAAGGAGGTCCGTCAATGGCTGCATTTGTACGCAAGCAACCCGATTTACTGATTATTTCCTCTGTATTGCTGCTGCTGACGATTGGTGTAGTGATTGTCAATAGCGCAAGTTCTGTGTTGTCGGCGCAAAAGATTGGGGATCCCTATTTTTTTGCCAAGCGCCAGTTGATGTGGGCAGCCCTTGGCATTGTCATGATGTTTGTGATGATGCGATTCGATTACTGGAAACTCAGGAAATATGCGAATCTTACACTGCTGATTTGTTTTTTGGCACTGGTTGTGGTGCTCATCCCGGGGGTTGGCGTGGTGCGCAACGGCTCACGCGCCTGGCTGGGTGTGGCATCATTTGGAATTCAGCCGTCAGAACTTGCCAAACTGGGACTCATTGTGTTTCTGGCCGATTACTTGGATCGCAATCAGCAGAAGATTCATTTGTTTCGTGCCGGTGTGCTGATTCCGCTCGGAATCGTGGTCACGGCGATTGGATTGATCATGCTGGAGCCTGACCTGGGTCAGTCTACTGTAATTATGGGAACCGCTGTAATTGTCATCTTCGCAGCAGGCGCCCGGCTCCTTCATTTGGGTGGACTGGCTTCTCTAGCGCTGCCTGCATTTGGCGTGATGGTGGCAATTGCTCCGTATCGGTTGCAGCGGATTTTTGCTTTTCTTAATCCGTGGTCAGACCCACTTGGATCCGGCTACCATATCATTCAATCCTTATATGCATTGGGCCCAGGCGGACTGCTCGGGCTCGGACTTGGGCACTCCAGGCAGAAATTCCTCTATTTGCCTGAACCGCAAACCGATTTTGTGTTCGCGATTTTATGCGAGGAACTTGGGTTTTTGGGCGGAGCGACCGTACTCTTGCTGTTTTTGCTGCTCATCTGGCGAGGCATTAGGACGGCCATTACCGCTCCAGATACGTTCGGCTCACTGCTTGCTGCTGGCATTACCGGAATGATTGCAGTGCAAGTGGTCATCAATATCGGCGTAGTAACCGGCTCGATTCCAGTTACCGGAATTACCTTGCCTTTTATCAGTTATGGCGGTTCTTCGCTTACTTTAATGTTAACTGGTGTCGGTATTCTCTTGAATATCTCCAGATATGCAAGATAAAAACAGGTAATGGGAGAAACGCGCTGCCTATGCGCTATGTGGCAAGCAACCATCAGGAGTATAATGCAAAAGAGGTCCTGTCCGCAGGCGGAGGCGTGCTGCTCTCTCATCAGCAGTTGCCCGGGCCCCTGTCTGACCCAGTAGATTCAAGACTTAATGGACAAGATGGGCATATGTCACCATCTGCTGTTTGACGCCATACTATGGGGTACGGGCGCTAAAGAACACGAATGTGAATCGGGAGGTACTTCCTATGATTGAACATTTACAGGAAATACTTAGCTCTGTAGATGTAGGTGAAGTGTCGTTTTGTGAACCCATGTCTCGCCATACGACCTGGCGGATTGGGGGACTTGCCGATGCATTTGTCGTTCCGGGTGAAATCTCGCATCTTGTTACACTTGCCAGTGTTCTTGCTGAACACAGTCTCCCATGGTTTGTAATTGGCCGTGGCTCGAATCTGCTCGTCAGAGACGGTGGTTTCCGCGGTGTTGTAGTCAAGCTGGCTGATAACTTCTCGCAGGTACGTTTTCTAGACCAAGGAATTGTTGAAGCCTGGTCAGGCAAATCTTATGTTTCCCTGGCGAAGGAAACGATCAAACGGGGACTCACGGGTCTTGAATTCGCAACTGGAATCCCCGGTACGGTCGGTGGAGCGGTGATGATGAATGCAGGTGCTCACGGCAGTGAGACCCAGGAGAGCTTGGTGTCGGCCGATATTGTCACTGCAGAGGGACGCATTCAAACATTGACTCGTGAAGACCTGCGTTTTGGCTACCGGTACAGCGTGCTCAAGGACCATCCTCGAATGGTTTTATCCGCACGATTTCAGTTGAGTCCGGGAGATCCGGATCAAATGAGCCAACTAACACGCGCTTGGACAAAGAAGCGGACATCGACTCAACCGCTGCAGCTCCCCAGCTGCGGAAGCGTATTTCGCAACCCTGACGGAAATTATGCGGCGAAATTGATTGAAGAAGCTGGTTTGAAAGGATTTCGGGTCGGCGGCGCCCAAATCAGTGAGCTGCACGCCAACTTTATCGTGAATCTGGGCAATGCCAGCGCAATCGATGTCCTGTCCCTGATCGAACGGGTTCAGGAAACTGTGCAATCCACTTTCGACATTGCACTTCATACTGAAGTAAGAATCATTGGTGAGGAAACTGCTGCAAGTGAGTAGCTCCGAAAAGTCGAATCCAGCTGCCTGATTTTCGCACACAACAAGCATTCCCCTGATGCGAAAGCGCGGGGATAGATTAGGAGTGACGATACGGTGGAGCGAATTTTAATTGAAGGAGGAAAACCGCTCGAAGGAGAAGTGCGCGTTCATGGCGCGAAAAATGCAGCCCTTCCCATTCTGGCGGCATCTGTCATGGCTGCCGGCGAATCCACGATTCAAGATGTGCCGAATTTGCAGGACATTGACGTGATGAAGCAGATATTAACTGCACTTGGAGCTAAATTTTCACAAAGCGGAAGCACAGTCACCGCGGATGCTTCTGCCATTATAACTACCGACATACCTGATGAATTGATGAGGAAGATGAGATCCTCTATCTTCTTAATGGGTCCGCTGCTTGCCAGGTTTGGTTCCGTACGGGTCTCCAAGCCTGGGGGCTGTTCAATCGGCACTCGTGGAATTGATCTGCATGTAAAAGGATTACAGCAGTTAGGTGCCGAAATAAAAGAAAGTCATGGATACATTACATGCAGCAGCAAGAAATTACAGGGCACGTCTATCTATCTGGATTTGCCTTCGGTTGGAGCAACTGAAAATTTAATGATGGCAGCCTCTCTGGCAGAGGGCACCACAGTGATCGGAAATGCTGCGCGGGAACCGGAGATCGCCGACCTCGCCCGTTACTTAAACCGGATGGGGGCTAAAATTTCTGGTGCAGGCGAAGATACGATTTATGTGGAGGGCGTTGCACAGCTTCATGCCACCGAGCATCAGATTATCCCGGATCGCATTGTCGCAGGGACATTGCTCATTGCCACAGCAATCACCCACGGCTGCGTTACAGTGACCAATGTAAACCCTGATCATTTGGGCGTTGTGCTCACGAAGCTTCGTGAAACCGGGGTTGAATTTCGAATGGATCATGATATACAATTAAACAATAATAGAATTGAGGTTCGTGCACTGAACCGGCTGCAAGCACTCGATCGCATCCAAACTACCTATTACCCCGGTTTTCCTACTGATTTGCAAGCTCCGATCATGGCATTGTTGTCTGTTGCCAAAGGGACTTCTGTCATTTCCGAAGGTGTGTTTGAGGAACGTATGCACCATGTAAGCGAACTTCGCCGAATGGGTGCGAAAATCAAGCTTGATCATCGTACCGCTTTTGTCGAAGGGGTAGAGGAACTATCTGGAGCTGTTGTGGAAGCAACCGATTTACGAGCTGGTGCAGCACTTGTCATTGCAGGTCTTGCTGCTACTGGGACTACGTGCGTGGACAACATCCATCATATTGATCGCGGTTATGAACAAATTGAAAATCTGTTAGCATCGCTTGGAGCATCTGTCAAGCGCATTTGGATGTAAGTTGCTTAGTTGTTGTGCGGCATATGTTTCTTATGCCGCCTTATTTTTGGAG
>JAQBPP010000150.1 GCA_028287455.1 Bacilli bacterium
CAAGGCTGCGGGTGAAGATCCCCGCCTGTAAGCCATATCGGGAAGTGTTGATACTGCGGATGCAGTCGTCAAGTTCGCAGTAAGTCCTCACTCCGACCACAGGTGCGAACAGTTCCTCGCAGCTAACCTTCATTGACTCATCCACACCCGTAAGGATTGTGGGCATAAACAGCGATCCGTCGTGCGAGCCGCCGCATTCCACCTTGGCACCGGCTGCCACCGCCTCTTCCACCCAGTTCTTCGCCCGTTCCGCTTCCTTGACACTTATCATTGGGCCGACATCGGTCGACATGTCGTGCGGATCACCCAGTGCAAGTTTGTTCGTCGCCGCCACGAAGCGGCGAATAAATTCTTCCTGTATACTCTCATGCACATAAATCCGTTGAACGGAAATACATACCTGACCGGCGGTGCCAAAACTCTTGCCTACGCACATAGTAACGGCCAGATCCAAATCAGCATCACTGTGAACGATGACTGCTGAATTGCTGCCCAGCTCCAACAAATTTTTCCGAAGACCCGTTCCTTCTTTTATTTTTTTACCGATGGCCGGACTCCCCGTAAACGTGTATAACCGGATACGCTCATCCTGGGCCAACCATTCGCCCACTGTAGAACCTGATCCGATCACTACGTTTAGAAAGCCATCAGGCAATCCCGCTTGTTGCAGCAGTTCACCCAGTTTTAGTGAGATTAAGGGAGTAACGCTTGCCGGCTTTAAAACAACGCTATTGCCAGCGGCCAATGCAGGCGCGATTTTGTGTGCGACCAAATTAAGCGGCACATTAAAAGGGGTGATTGCACAGACCACACCAACTGGGACCCTAATCGTAAAAGCCAATCGATTCTCTGCTCCCGGTGAACTTTCTACCGGAATCCCTTCACCATGAATTCGCTTCGCTTCCTCCGCAGCAATTTCAAACGTTTGGCACGTACGTTCCACTTCGGCCAATGATTCACGAATCGTTTTCCCTACTTCGCAAGTCAAAAGGTACGCAAGTTCCTGCTTGTGTTCCATGATCAGCTCACTTGTTTTTTTGAGAACCTCGTAGCGCTTATACGGAGTCATCGAGTTCTCTTGAAATGCCCTCTCAGCAGACGAGATTGCCTGATCCACATTTTCACGATCAGCAACAGAAACAGTTGCAATCATTTGACCGGTATATTTGTCATGAACTTCCAACTCTTCGCTAGTTTTCACCGACCGGCCGTCAATGGACAACGAATAATGGGGCACTTCTTGAGCAGCTTGTTTGCTCATACTTTTCCTCCTCCAGCAAACAATTTTATATTGATAATGATGTTATGATCTATATGTTCAGTATACTTTAGCTTTTAAAAAACCGTCAATCCTTTTTTGTAAAAACTGGTAGAGATAAATTCCAAATTGATCTAGCTCGGGGCTGAATAAAGTAGGGGGAGAGCAATAAGCTGAAGGGTGAACATAGAAGTGGAAAACAGAATCCTTGTCTAGAGGGGGTGGTTGAATTCACACCCTCCTATTTTTGCAATTGTACTCGATACGTATATCGATCAGAACGATAATCGGTAAATGTATACTCAATTGGCTCGTCATACACGGAGTAGGAAATCCGCTCCATACAAAGCAATGGAGCCTTCTCTTTGATTCCGAGCAACTTAGCATCCGTCTTGGATGAAGACTTTGCAGTAATCGTTTCATCCGCATATTTTAAAAGGATACCACTATCCTCTAATACTTTATAAAAAGCAATAACCGAGAGATCCATGCCTTGAAACAGCTTGCCAAACTGCTGTGGCCAATAGGAGCGTTCAATGGCAATCGGCTCACTATTTGCCAAGCGAATTCGTTCAATGAACAGAATCACACCTTCTTTATCGCCCAGCAGAACTTCCTTCACCTGCCCTTTTGGTACGATTTCTTTCATTGATAAAACAAATGCACCAGGTACAAACCCCTTGCTTTCCATCTCTTCCGTGAAACCTGTCAAACGGCCAAGCCGCTCCTCCATTTTCTGTTGGCATACGCTCGTACCTTTTCCTTGCTTCTTTTGCAGTTTTCCTTCATTGACAAGAGCGGTTATAGCTTCTCTTACGGTAGTCCTGCTTACCTTATACATTCTGATTAATTCATTTTCAGTGGGTATCATTTGACCGACAGGCCACACTCCACTTTGTATCTTATCATCGAATATTTCCTTTAATTGATAATACAACGGGAGCGGCAATCGAGAATCCAAACTAGTCTTCAATAGTGTAATTCCTCCTGAATTTCATCTGCGCACATCATAACGTCATGATATCAGGATGTCAATTGTTCTAACAATTGTCTAGCAGGGATAAAAAAAGGACACACCAATAAACATTGGCACATCCCATAGGGTCATACGATTTGAAAGTTTGGCTTTACTTTATCAAAGTTCGGATTTTCTCCACAAACCATTAGTCCCATTCCCCAATCGAAGTGTACATTTTTTGTTGGGAAATCGGACGCTTCCCTATATTGGAACAGTACATTCCTTCTCGTACGACTGCTCCGATTACAATCTGACCCATGGACGGTCAAGTAATTAAAAAACAATACATCTCCGGCTTCTGCAGGACAAGGAGTCCCTATGGAAATCGGATATTCCTTGTGATTGAGATAGTGCACACCGACGTGAGGCAGTGGACCTTTTTTATGAGATCCGGGAATCACATATAAACAGCCATTTTCCTCATCCGCAACATCTAGATGAACAGTTGCCGCAAGCATCGTGTGGTTTTGGTGAGGAAAATAAGGATAATCTTGATGCATCGGAAAAGCAGCTCCGTTTTCAGGAGGCTTAACCAACATTTTGGAATGGTGGAGCTGCACATTGGGACCAATAAGTTTTGACAATACGGAAACCATTTTCGGGTGCATCAATGCCCGGGCAAATGTCGAATCATGATAATGAATATCATGAAATCCTTTTAGCACTAACTTTTTCAACTGTTCCGGCGGTAAAAAATCACCTTTCCAGGCGTGATTACGATCGAGATTTGCCTGGGTCGCACGGTGTAAAATCTTATCGATTGCATCCCTCATCTCTTCTACTTCTTGTTTGTTAAAAACGCTTTTAACCATTACGTATCCACTTTCATTGTAAAAATCCACATCATTTTCTTTAATCATTTTGTCCTCCCCAGTTTTTAAAATGATCAGATTAGCTGTAGTATAAGATTTAACTACAGAATGATCTTTGTTCGAACAAGACACTTTTTTGTCCTTTTCAGCCATTACTGACCTCTCATAATGAAATTAGGTGAACCTGATGTACAAATATAATGAGACTCAATTAAGACTAAACCACCATTTATGTGTGCTTATGGATCATTATGCTGCTTTTAGAGTGCATTATTGGGGAGCTAATCCGCGGCATTTCGACAATCCGCTTCATAAGCATTCTTTTTTTGAAGTGTGTTATGTATTGGATGGAAAAGGGAGTTATATGGATGATGGAAATGAATATCCTTTAGACCAAGGAAGTTTGTTCTGTTCAAGGCCGGGAACGATTCATCAGATACGGTCTTTTGAAGGATTAAATTTGCTTTTTGTTGCCTTCGAAGTGGATGAGGCAAAATCAACCCTAGACGTTGTGGATCGTTTTCGATATTTAACATCTTGTGCAAAAGTTTGTGTTCATTCTGCTGATGAATCTCCAACAGCATTCTTATGGAGATCCCTCCTCATCCGCGAGAATGAAAACTGGGAGATCGATCTTGTATGCTTATCATCTGTCGCGCGGTCATTGCTTCTGTCTTTTACAGGACTGTTCGCCGACCACCAAGATATAACGGAGAAGACAATCACCAGTCACTCCCAGATGCTTCTTCATCAAGCAAAGT
>JAQBPP010000360.1 GCA_028287455.1 Bacilli bacterium
TGCCATTGCTTAACCTCCATCAGATCACTAGCTTATTAAGCACCATCGTAACCCATTTCGCATAGTAGATCAAATTTATAACAGACCCCGGTTGAGTACCAAACCGTGAACGTGTATGATGAATTTACCTCTGCCCGCTTTTGAGTGGTTATCGCTTGAACGAAAGGCGAATATAGGGCAATCCGCATAAGATCCCCATGAGGAGGAACTGAAAATGGACCCCAAATCCAATTCTCAGATCAAAGCTTACCGCGCATTTACACTCGTTACTGCAATCGGCACAGAACTGGCCGGCTGCGTCATTGGCGGTCTCTATCTGGGGAAGTGGCTGGATGCCAAATGGGGCACAACGCCGTGGCTCCTGTTAACCGGGATGCTGCTGGGATTGACCGTTGGCATTATCGGAATTGTTCAGATTGCCAGGTTATACTCAAAAGAATAAAGACGGGTCAGTACCTGACCCGCCAGATTTCATCCTGTTATTTCGTGTGGAAAAGGGTTTCATCAATCTGGTTAAGTTCGTCCGTGTAGGAACGAAGAATATCAAACAAGCGCTCCTCTTCCAGCAGATCTCCCACTTCTTTTGCATGCATATATTGGTCCAGCTTCAAGTAGATATGCCCCATTACAGCCTCACGTTTAATCCGCAAGTCCAGGTCTGGTTCAGGCTTTCGATTGGCAAAAGGGCCATCGTCCATTATGAGCCCATTTACATACAGCGTCCGAAACATTTCGGTTCGGCCGGCCTGGTACTTTTCACCTGTAAGTTTGCATATCTCTATTAAGCCTTCGATTGCCTTGACCATTTTGCCGCTGCGTGTCTTGACGCGCATATACTCGATTTGCAGTTGGCACAAATTCCCTTGTTCGTATACATAAAAAACGAGGTCGTCATCCTCGTGACGAAGATGAAGGATCACAGTTTTTCCTTTTCCCTTCTCATCAGTCATCACACCAAGGGCTGTAGCCATCCTTTTCCACTCGTTCAACGATTCGCGGGTTACATCCCCCGCGACATTTCGAAAAATGACAACGCCGAGTTCCATTTTGATCCCTCCGATCAAGGGTCGGTGAAGGTCTTAAAACAGTATATGACACATTGTTCGGAGGGGTACTTTTTTTGCTTAGGGTACGCTTAAAAATTGGGACGCCATATACCCTTTTGTTCCATTTGCCAGCTGAACGTAGTCCCAGCCTCCTGGAGCAGTTCCTAGGATTGTCACCTGCCTGCCAGTCGTCAAAGTGGTCAAAACCTCATCTGATGTAGACGGACCGCTGCGGACATTGACTGCGGCTGCTTGTACAGTCGCAGTCTTCGTCATCCCGCCTGCTGGAGGTTGGCTGACCGCTCCGCCTGATGATGTCCCGCCCGTTTGTGCAGGCGTATTGTTCACTTGTTGGTTTGCAGAGTTACTCGAATTGCCTGTTGCAGGAGCCGCAGCATGCGGATTCAGCAGCGCATCTACTCTGGATTGCGATAACGCGATATCCGGTACTAGAATATCGCCCAAATCGGTGCCATTAACAATTTGCATCCCATCATTCGGCGGAATTTGCAAGTTCTGCAGATTGCTGGTGTCCGTTTTACTCATTAAATAGCCTAATTTTAAGGCGGCATCTGCCGTAATATTCGTCTTCACATATCCCTCTGCCGCTTGTTCCATTGCCGGAAGCCGCAGCAGTGCTGCAGGAGATTTGAGTTTTGCGGCTGCCGCAGACAACAGGCTGCGCTGCCTTAGAGTCCGACTGAAATCGCTCTGCTCATCGTGGCGAAAGCGCACATACATCAGCGCCTTCTGCCCATCCAAGTGCTGATAACCCTGCTTGAGATGAATGTCATAGACGCCGTCATCTGCATAATCCATATCTTTTTCTACAGTCAAATCTACACCTCCGACTGCATCAATAACCCCTTTAAACCCCTCAAAGTCGGTAACCATATAATATTGGATCGGGATATTAAGCAAGCTTTTTACTGTCTGAATCGCCAGAGGTGCTCCCCCATCAGCGTAAGCGGCATTTATTTTATCTTTTCCATAACCTGGAATTGCCACATAAGTGTCGCGCATTACTGAGATCAACGCAACTGATTTGGAGACAGGATCGATCGAGGCTATTATCATCGTATCCGATCGAGGGTGTGGATCATGATTTCGATTGTCGACCCCTAACAGTAAAATATTTACACGAGACGTGTCTGTCCACGCATCAACAGTGGAAGGCGCACTCGCCTGGTTTTTATCCGTAATAGTTTTCATAAAGTGAAATGTCGAATAAGCATCATAGCCCAGAATCCCGATGACTACCAGCGCTGAAATCGCCAGCAGTTGTTTGACAAATCTTCCCAGACCGCCTCGTCTTTTGCCACCCCGAGGTGGCGCTGCGGAGAGCGGTTCATGCCTGTTGTCCAACCCTACACTCTCCCTCGAGCATCCGTTTAGTAATTTTCTTAGTATGGCACAAAATGAGGTAAATAGGCAACGCCGAACGCCAGGTGATCCCAGAGGGTCAACTCGACCATGCGCCGCTCCTTGTCTGCACAATTTACAATTACAATCACGTCTACAGCTGAATTCTTCTCCTGCTTGTTCTGCTGTTTGCGCAGCAGCAGCCACTTAATCAGGAATCCCAGCACAAAACCAGACACCAGTCCGATTGCACCCCAAATGATCGGCCCAAAGCGAAGCACATACCCATAGATCACGCCAAGCAGCATAAAGACAGTGCCAAGTATGGCAGCAAGATCCACCATGCTTACGCCATCCGCACGGTGGATGGTGTCAAACAGTTTGCGCTCTGCCTGAATCCGCTCGAGTGGAACAGCCAGGATGTGTTCTTTGGGGATGCCTTTCTGCTCCAAAGCAGTTAAAGCCATATCCAAATACAAGGAGTGCTCAAATGAACCGATCACATATAGTTCTGTCTGTCCACTTTGCTGTAGCGCCCAAAACTGAGCAGACTGATAATTCTCCCGTAGAAATCTGGACTGTTCTTTTGCAAACAACTTGTTGCCCTCCACTGCAGCCACGTAGGCATCGTAAGCGATAAACGCATAAATTGATGGAATATACAGCGTCCATTGCATATCTAGGACTGTCTTCGAATTTACGTAATCGCCGATCATCGTATAATGAATCGCCTGCAGAATATGTGAAAAATAGACGAGAATAATGGTGTAGACCATGATAAAAGCACCAGTAATGAATTTATGGACATACAGATGTCCCAGTCCTGGCATTAGAAATGACCAGACAACACTCAGCCAAGGTTTTCTTTTATCCAGAAAGTTGATATCCCAAGTATTCATCAGAACAGGAGTTACAGGTGCATCTTCCCGCTCGGCGAGCAGAGACAATTTGTTCAATTCCACTGTTGTGCGGTAACTGGTCCACATGCTATACACATAAATTCCGACATAGAGCAGGATCCAACTGGAGTCCAGGACTGTTTTGGCAGTCTCAAACTGACCGAGCAGCGAATACAAGATGGCCAGGTTCACTTTGGCCTTGGTGTTGATGAAAATTTCCCATCCAAACAGAAGCAAGCCCTTCGCATACATTCCCAAGATCAGGTTGCCAAAACCAGGAAAAGCGAATGCCCAGAAAGTGTTCACCCAAGGGTTGCTTAAATGAATTTGGGTAACTGTAAAAGTGGACATTTTCGCTCGATAATGACGCGGTTTTGACATCTGCGCAGCCTCTTTATGAAGGAATTTGACCTTATGGTTTGCGAAAATTTACATTTTTAAACCAAAAATCAGCTGTCTAAACCAAAAAGCACCTGTACCCGGCTGGAGTCGGATTGCGCGGTAGATCCGCTTTCCTAAACAGCCAGGCAGAGATGCTTTTTCACCAATCGCCTGTAGTGGTTAGATCATTTTCTGAAACACTCGTTTAGTGCCAGCCAGTGCTTTCATGATGACCAGGCTGACAATGACAGCTGCCACCGCCAGGAACAAAAATTCAAGTGCTGTATAAGCAATCAACACTAGACATACCGCCAGTAGTCCAAGCACCCCGACTCGTACGACCCGGTCGCCCGGATCCATCTCGCTCCATCTGGACGTTAAAGCGCCAATGCCAATCCACGCAGAACCAAGCAGCGCACAGACGGCCACTACGAACAGCAGGAATCCTGCTAATAAAGTCAGTGGGTTGTCCATAACTACCGCTACGATTCCATCCAGATTCCAGGTGGCAGTATCGCCGATCAACCATTTTGCAAGCATTCCTGTGCCTACGCCTATTGCCGTCATCAGCACTTGAGGCAAATAGGAGTGATCGAGGATTTGCCTATAATCCGAATTCATTACACACCCCTCCCTAGGGATACGTTATGCACCTTGTCCTATTTCCAGAACTATTCGCAGAAACACATAGCTTGGACTCGTGCTTCATATCATTAAGTAAAAGAGTAGAAAAGGAGAGCGACTCGTGGGGGAACGATTTATTTCAACACTCATTATCGACTTTTGCGTTGCGCTGGGTATTGTACTGGGCGGGTCGCTCGTAGGCGCGGTGGGCTCCACACTCACCCATCATCCGCCAATGACCACGATGTCCCGGCTGGCTGAACAGCTGCGCATATGGGCATTAGTGGCAGCACTGGATGGTTCGGTTGATTTTTTGCGCGCGTTTGGAGACGGCGTTTGGGGCGGACAACTGCTGGCGGTGGCCAAGCAGTTTGCTTACTTTACCGCCTCTTTTATGGGATGCCAGCTTGGCTATTACTTGATTAAATGGCTGGTCATGGGCGGAGAAGGGGTTTAGTGCCACCGCCTGCAAGCTGGAATCTGGAACGGGGAATGGGCGTGAAGTTAGCTGCAGCGTTGTTGATTGGAATGGTCTTAGGCGCCGCCTTATTGACTGCAGTGCGCGGACGGGATTTGGAACATCTGTATGTACGGGTAGCCGAATTCCAAAACCAAATCTCGCAATTGGAAGAGCATAACGCGAATTTAACACTTGAGCTGCAAACGCAGAAACGCGACTCCATTCGGCGTGTGCGCAGCGTGGAAGTAAGAGCGGATGCGCAGGAGGATTTTGCACGGCTCGAAGCGGTCAGGCAGGCCTCACAGCAGTGCAAGCCCCTTTTACAAATGAATGTGGACGCCTTGGAACTGCACCCCGAGATCGTGACGAACTTGCTCGAAGGCCAACTGATCTCCATTGACAATGCCAGTTATCGCTTGCATGTGGATCAAGTGATTATCGGCGAGACGCTGCGTGTCCATGTCATCTGTCAAAAGCAGGCGCCGCCCAGGAAAAATGGCGGCTTCTAGCAGGTATCCCCCTCCAGTTGTCCTAATCGATCCTCTACCTGTTTTCGCCAGGCGTCGAGCTCATCCTGAAGGGATTCGACCACCGCTTCCAGCAGGCACAGGCGCTGATCCAGCTCTTCGTACCCAGCGCTTGCCGGCAAACGCGGTCGTTCGCCGCCTAAATGCACGCCCAGGTCTAATATGCCATGGTCGATTGATTCCACATAAAGTGTATCGATCTTATACTCCACTTTATCTACGCGGATCGGCCGCTTGGCTGCAAGCTGCTGCTCCAGCTGCTCCACACGG
>JAQBPP010000369.1 GCA_028287455.1 Bacilli bacterium
CTACCATCTTGTTCATTGGATCGTCCTCCCTTGCGCGCTGCAGTGCTAAAAGTTATTGGATAGACTTCCCATCTGCGTATTTCCTATCCGCCGCCTGCACCAAACCGGGCCATCATTTGTCGTATAAAAAAAAAGAAGTGCAGCAAGAAACCAATTGGTTCTGCGCACTTCCCTACTGCATGTGATTGCCAAAACGGGTCACTTGATGTGACAGCCGAACTTAACTCTTCGTCTCGGCAGCAGCTTCTTTGTCCTGCGGCACTGCAGCGGAAACGCGCACCGAACTGATCGAAGACCGCTCAAACGTCAAGATGACATTATGCGCTACCCGCAGGCTGATGGAGTCATCCAGCAAATCCACCACAGTTCCATTAATGCCCCCCACGGTTACCACTTGGTCTCCTTTTTTGATCGCTTTGATCATAGAGGTGCGGTCGCGCTGTTTCTTCTGTTGAGGCCGAATCAGAAGAAAATAAAAAACAATAAACATAAGAATAAATGGAGCCAATGTAGTGAGCTGTGACATGCAATTAAATCCCCTTTCCTAATATACCCATTGTACGATAGTCTGTCCTAATTAAGATAGTTGCCCATAGCCATACTTGTCATAAAATTCTCGTTTGTACTCCAAGAAGCGATTTTGTTCAATGGCTGCACGCATCCGTTTCATCATTTGCACCAGAAAATACACATTATGTATGGATGTCAGGCGCAGACCAAAGATTTCATCCGCCTTTAGCAAATGGCGGATATAAGCGCGGGAATAGTTTCTGCAGGTATAGCAGTCGCATTCCGGGTCCAGCTTTTCCCAATCCCTGCTATACAGCGCATTGCGAATAACTAGTTTGCCGTGTGAAGTCATCACTGTGCCATTGCGAGCAATCCGGGTCGGCAGCACACAGTCGAACATATCCACACCGCGCTCAACCCCTTCAAATAAATCATCAGGGGAACCGACGCCCATTAAATAGCGGGGGCGGCCCTGTGGCAGCCACGCAAGCGTATAATCCAGCACCTCATACATAACTGGCTTCGGCTCTCCAACTGCGAGCCCTCCCACTGCATAGCCTGGAAAATCCAGCTCCAGCAGTTCATCCGCGCTCTGTTTGCGCAGGTCGCGTTCCACCCCGCCTTGTACAATTCCGAACAAGGCTTGCTCATGGGGACGGGCATGCGCTGCCAGACATCGCTTCGCCCAACGGCTGGTGCGCTCGAGTGACTGCTTGAGGTAGTCTCTGTCAGCCGGATATGGCGCACATTCATCAAACGCCATGATGATATCGGCACCCAACGCGTTTTCGATTTCGATTGCCTTCTCCGGGCTCAGAAATAGTTTCTCACCGCTTATATGAGAGCGAAAAGTTACGCCCTCTTCAGTAATCTTCCGCAGTGCGGACAAGGAGAACACTTGAAACCCGCCCGAATCAGTGAGAATCGACCGATCCCAATTCATGAATGAATGAAGGCCCCCAGCCTCACGAACGATGTCATGACCCGGGCGCAGGAACAAATGATAGGTATTCGATAAGAGTATGGTGGTTTCCATCTCTTTTAATTCTTCCGGCGAAAGGGTCTTGACAGTGGCCTGCGTTCCTACCGGCATGAACACAGGGGTTTCAATCACCCCGTGCGGTGTCGTCAGCCTGCCGCGTCTGGCACGGGTCCGGGAATCTTGTCCAAGAAGCTCAAACTGGATGGCCAATAGCGGATCTCCTTTCTATAAAATAAGCATGGCATCGCCAAAGGAGAAGAAACGATAACGCGCTTTGATCGCTTCTTCATAAGCCCGCATGGTTAAAGGCAGCCCGGCAAGCGCTGAGATCAGCATGACAAGCGTAGATTTTGGCAAATGAAAATTCGTGATCAATCCGTCAATTGCCAGGAAGGGTTGCCCCGGGTACAGAAAAATATCAGTCCATCCCTCGCTGGCAATCACCTGCCCGCCTCCTTTACGCGCCGCCGTTTCCAGCGTCCGACAGGCGGTAGTGCCTACTGCAATCACGCGGCCGCCCTGTTCTTTGGTTTTACGAATAACTGCGGAGGTTTCCTCAGGGATTACATAATATTCGGCGTGCATCTGATGCTCCTCAACCCGTTCCACCGACACAGGACGAAAAGTGCCAAGACCTACGTGCAATGTCAGTTCAGCAATCTGGATCTGCTCTTGCCTCAAGCGATCCAGCAGCCCTGGGGTGAAGTGCAGCCCGGCAGTGGGAGCGGCAGCAGAACCCTTAACCTGGCTGTAAACGGTTTGATACCGTTCCTGATCCTGCAAGCGCTTGGTGATATAAGGAGGCAGAGGCATCTCCCCGAGCCGCTCCAGCCACTGATAGAAGTCACCCTCAAACTGAAAACGCACCACTCTGCCACCCGCTTCAGTATAATCCACGACTTCTGCAGCAAACCCGCTGTCAAGAGCAGTGGCCTCACCAAAGATTAGCCGCGTGCCAACAGGAACACGGCGTCCAGGCCGGACTAAACATTCCCACTCTGCTGCGCCTGTTTGTTTGAGCAGCAGTACTTCAATCCGTGCTCCTGTTCCTTCTTTGACCGCATAAAGCCGTGCTGGCAATACCCGTGTATTATTGATCACCAGGCAGTCTCCTGGGTGTAAAAACTGAGGCAGCTCATAAAAATGATGATGCTGGATCGAATCCTCCTTGCGATTAAGCACCAACAGGCGCGATGCAGATCGATCTTCAAGCGGCTCTTGTGCAATTAATTCGTCAGGCAAATCAAAATCAAAATCCGAAACATTCATCTAGTTCAACACCTATGGGAGAGTCTTAACATAAACATGCGTTGTGTAATAGTGTCGCAGAATATCTTGGTAATTATACCCTGCTTGCGCCATTCCATAAGCCCCCCACTGCGACATGCCGAGGCCATGACCGTTGCCATTGCCGTGCAGGACAAAAGTAGGATTCGTCGTAGCCACGCGTATATTGCCCCCGCTGCCCAGGATCACGAAAGATGAACTCCCTCGATTGACTGGCGCCTTGCTGCCAGCAGCACCAAGCGCATACAAGGTTTGTCCGGATGCCTGCACTGGATACGCCACTGTGCCAGAAGCGCTTTTGACCGTATAACTGCCCATTTGCTCAATAGTAAACAGATTGCTGATCGTGCCAAACTTCGCCCGGTAATCATCCGGTGCATTGACCGAAATTGGACTGCCGTTGGCTGTAATTTCCAGCGGGCGTCCAGACACTCCCACTTTGCTTACATATAAAGAGGTAACCGGATTTTGAAATCCCAGCAGATTCTGCATATCGCTCGCGGAATAAGGCCCCTTCATCCATGAATATAAATCCCATTCACGTGTAGAATCAATGACTGTTACCAGATCCCCCTGATGTGAACTGCCAATAATCTTCCCACCTGCAATATCAGGATTTGCGCGGATGTTCGCTCCATCGGTGATAATTGTGGCTGTCTTCAACCCATCTGCGTTCGTTAGCCCAGTCATCTTCACAAAGTCGCTGCGAATATACCCGACCATGCCAGATGGGAACATGACACGGTACCAGAGCGGCTCGTGGAAGACATCTTCGGTTACGCTGTCATAAGAGCTGTCCACCGACTGCAAATAAGGTACTGGATTTCCCCAGACCTCCGTGGAATCTGCGCTGCGACCGCCATGGGACGACGAAAACAAGGCATCGATCATCACATCATCGCTCGTGTCATTCGGTGTACCGTTATCGTACATCAGTACCTGACCAGAAGTTTGATCCACCGCACTGCTTGTGTCCGCGGCCTCTGCTAAATAACCTCCGTAGGCTTGAGAATAAATAGAATCATCTACTGCCGCAATTCCCCAGGCGGTCGGGGACTGCCTCATGACATAAGTGCGGGCGGCAACTGCCTGCGCTTTTAATGCCTCGATTGGCCAGCCCGAAGCCATTTCTTTCGGGACGACGCCCTTGACATAATCATCGACCGGCAGTTCATTGACCACAGCTAAGCGTCCTGCATGCCCTTCGACAATGAGATTGCCGCGATAGGTGGCACCCTTCTCTTCGAATCGAATGAGCCCAGGACTGCCCTGAGAGACCAGCTTGAGCTCTTGTCCTGTCGATTGGCTGAACGTATGCGGCCTTGTTTGAGGTGAACCATTACTCTGCACACTGATCACATCTGTCTTCATCAGGACGTAATCAGACGAAAAACTGACAGGCGCTGCCGGGACATTATTCGAACTTAGCGTGGCTGCCAGCTGGTCCCGCTCAGATGTGGTTCCAGCATCTCCGACCCACACTTCATAGGAAACAGTTCCGTCGGACAGAACTCGCCCTGCCAAATAGGCGTTAACTCCTAAACTGCGAATCGAGTTGATTTCAACCTGGGCATCAGCAGCAGTCTTGAAGGAGCCGGCTGACAAGCGATCAAACCCTTCCAGTTTCGGCCCGTAACCCAGACCGGTGATAGCGGTCAGTGCCGATTGCGCATCTGAACTGGTGTCGTAATAACCTTGATCGACTGCATAATAACTAGTTCCCTGCCTGTTCTGCAGCGCTATTGTACTCGTATATCCAGCGCTGGCCAGCGCGCTGACGATTGAGGACGCTTCCGTATAAGAAGAGGTCTCTTTGACCTCAACAAAGTAATCATCAAGGCTCGCGGACATCGAACCGCCGCCGCTGACCGAATACACCGCTTGATAGACAGAGCCTGCCTGAAAGCCGATCTGAAATCCATCTGATTTGGCAATGAACGTTACGGTATTCCTGGAATTATCGTAATAGCTGGTCTTTGCTGACAACAAAACTCTTACAAGAGTTGAACCAGCTGCCTGTGCGGTTGGGGTATAGAATCCGCTGAGAAACAGGGCAGTTCCGGCTGTCAAAAGGGTAATCGATTTCAATGCAGCTGTCAAAGATGGCAATTTCATGTGGATCTCCTTATGATTGAAGTTCACACATGGGTTTCGACTCCGCACGTTCTAATCCCTGCTGACCGCTGGAAAAAACAGGTCATTTTTAAGTCTTACTCCCAAAATAAGTAAAGGCATCGTATAACACCGATGCCTTCACGGATGCAATTAAACCTCTAAACCTGATTGCGTACATTTTTACTTATTCAATAAAGCTCCCAACAGGCCTCCATGTTGTGAGGTTTTCTCGTTGCCATACACATGGCTGCCAACGTTCAGGTTTACTGTATGACTGCTTTTCACGATTGGTTTGACAGTTTTGTCGGACGACGAATGCGAGTCTGACTTCTTGGAGTTGTCACCCGCCTCGCTGCTGTTTGCTTTTGTCGTTCCCGCAGCAGTGGTTCCTTCATTGTCGGAACCCGAATTAATGCTGCTGGGCCCACCCGTTGTATCATTATGTGTCTTATCCGACTGGCCCTTGTCAGTCTTGGTGTTGTCAGTATTGGTTTTGTCGTTGTTCGCCGCGGCGTTAGTGGACTGGTCCTTCGCAGGAACACTTATTGTCGGCACGTTCGTTTGCGAATCAGATTTCCCCTGCGTATCCTGGTAATCCTTGTTCTGAGGCGTCAGGTGCAGCTTCTGTTTGATAATGTCAAACAGGTTGGTATGCTGATCCGCCTGACTGCTTTCAGAGACGGTCTTCTTGCCAGGTTTGGTATATGTACCGGGCTGCTGATTCGTATCGCTCTGATTGGTATCGCCTTTTTGGTGCTGCGCTTCCACAGATGTCTTCGTTGAAACAGTATTCTGTGAATTCCCGTCGGTTTTTGCAGGAGTATCAGTTGTCGTATTCTTGCTTCCTTTGTCCAACTGATCCGAGTTCTGCAGTGCAACATCAAGCGACTGAACGGTTTCGCCCTTCAGAAAATCGTGCGGAATTCCATAGTCAGACTCAAGTTTGTTGATCGATGTCGTTTTTAACTCATCAATCGAAACCGGATGTCCGTCGCTGTTTGCTTTAAGATAGAACGCATACTTGCCAGCTGGCAGGCCAAGTTTTGCTGCTGCTGAATGAAACTGCGGCGAAACCTGCAGCGCATCTACGTGCACGTTTTGACTTAAAGAATCGAACGTTTTTTGTGCGGATGCCACCAGGTTCTGCTCCAAAGTGGCCAGTTTTTTGTTCTGAGCCACAGC
>JAQBPP010000041.1 GCA_028287455.1 Bacilli bacterium
CCTGTGATTGTTCTTTTCAAGCAAAAAAAAAGCCTGGGACACGAGGTTCCAGGCTGTTTCTTATTCAGCAGAATTTAGCCGCAGACCGGCTTCTCTTAAAAGGTCGTCGCGGACTCCATTCCACTCATCGCTTCTCAGATCCCCAATAAAACAGGAAAGCTTTTTAGCCCGTATACCGCACTGTTTTCAATCGCATCTATGGTAAAAGTTTTCGGGAAGGATAACGAGGAAAACTTGCTCACCAATTCCGTCAGGGCGATCTCAGTTTCGAGCCGCGCCAAGGGAGCGCCCAGACAGAAATGATTGCCGTGTCCGAACGCCACATGTTGATTCGGATGACGGTGAATATCGAATGCATCCGATCGTTCGAATACGTTCTCGTCACGGTTGGCTGAGCCGAGGAAAACAAGGACAAGCTGTCCCTTCAGCAACCGTTTGCCTCCGATTTCTATATCTTCTTTTACGACTCGCATCACGATCGGAGCAGGGGCGCGATATCTCAGCGCTTCCTCTACGGCAAGAGGAATGAGAGAGGGTTCATCTCTTAGCTCCTCGTAAATGCCAGGGTTCTCCAATATGCTGAATACGGCATTGGAAATCAGATTCGTTGTCGTTTCGTTGCCGGCCACCAGCAATAAGTTGCAGAACGGCACCAGTTCTTCAGCGGAAAGCTTCAGCCCTTCTTCCTCGGCCTGGATTAAAATCGAAATAATATCATATCCCAAGCTGTTGCGCTTCTCCTCGATAATGCCGCGGAAAAATTCAGCTAATTCCATTTCGCCTCTGACCTTGGTCTCCATCCATCTTTGAACTTCTTGCGGGCTGTCGTCCTTGGGCATGCTGACAAGAATGTCGGACCATTCTTTAAATTTATCGATGTATCTGGCCGGAACCCCTAATAGCTCGGAGATGATAACGACAGGCAGCGGATGGGAAAAATCTTTGACTAGATCCATCTCCTTGCCTTTGGCAGCCTGGTCGAGCAGTTCTTTGGTGATTTCACGAATACGTGGCTCCCACTCCTTCATCACCTGAGGGGTGAAAGCCCGGCTGACGATCGACCGTATTTGAGTGTGCTTAGGGGGATCCATATTAAAAATCGTTTGCGACAACGAGTTTTCACGTGTTACCGTAAAGAACTGACTGGAAAAATGGTCCTTGTCGCCCAAAATTTTCTTCACATCTTCATATAGAAATACGCTCCAGACATGGGCTTGATCATCGTAATCAACAGGCGATTCCTGCCTCTTCTTCCGGTACCAGGGAAATGGATCATATGCACTGCCGGCTTTGGCTCTGATTTGGCTGATGGCGATTTGTAGGTTTTGTTCATTGGATTGGTTCATACATGTCACTCTCCAGAATAATAGATGAAAAACGAATTTAACTGAATATAATTCACTGAACTACGTTCAGTAAAATTATTATACTTCATTGTGCAGAAATAGTAAAATTATTGTTCACCTCAGCAAAACGGAAGCTGACTGGTGCCGTTCGTGAAATGTTGATTTTATTGAATCCGTACTATAAACTTTTTGGTACAGTATCGACCTGAACGATGGAGCTTTAGTGGGTTGTAAGGAAAAAACATATCAGAGCAGGGGTTCAAACCATGAACAAGCAGAAGTTGACCAAAAGGAAAGAACAGTCCATTCAAACCAAACAAAACATTTATGATGTGGCGTTGGAGCTTATGAAAAATAAAAGCTTCAAGGATGTAACCATCGATGAGATCAGCAAAAAAGCAGGGGTATCCGTCGGCTCTTTCTACTACTACTTCAGCTCCAAGGAAGATATTTATACCAGTTTGCTTCAAAAAATGGACGAGGAGCTTTTTGGCGGTTTTGATTTTAAGGATCATGAGGGTGCAGCCGTGCAGGCGGTTCTGAGTTTTTTCAATCAGCTTGCGAGGTACTTAACCGAGCTGGGGCTTAATATTACGACGTATATTTTATTTTCGCCGGAAACCATTTTTTATCGCAAAGATTTGCATATGAACACGGTATTGGAAAAAATTATAAAAGCAGGTCAAACGAACGGAGAGCTAGCCGCGGATATGAGCGAGAAGGAGATGGCTGACTATCTGCTCGTTATTGTGAGGGGAGTCGTCATCGACTGGTGCATGAACAATGGCGGTTTTTCTTTAGAAGAAACGATGCAGAAGCATATGAAACGCGTAGTTCGGTCTATAAGTGAATCTTAGGCTCAATTTCGGTAAAGGAGTGACAGGTACAACCAAACCTCGAGAACACACTCTTTCAACTGGAAAAAGAACTGAAATACAATCCTACAGTTGATATGGTCTGGTGATTTTCCAGGGGGATACCTGAATGAAAATGTGGAACAAGCATGTGCATTAGCAAGGAGTAATAACACTATTCTCTTCGGAGTCCGATACTGATCGACTGCATTCTTAGCTGCCAACCGGCAGTGTTTGTTCAGTTAACGGGCAGCATTCCTGTTATAAAGTAATTTGATGTTAGATCTTGTTGCAACTGGAGGAATATTTTAATACCGTCAATACTATCACTTAATGAAATAGATTTGATCCATTTGCTATTGAACAAACGGGGGCGTTAGTCCAATAACGAAAATCACTTTGGGGTATCACATACATCTAGGTCCTGATGAACGTCCTATAGCTATATTACTGGGAAGTGGGAACCTGGAGCATTATAATTGTTGGTTTGTGGATGTATTACCTCCACTGTTTAAGTACATCATATAGGTGAAATTAGTCGATCGAGATTATTAACAGGACCAGACAGATAAATGCGTCAAAAAGAGCATTTTCATGCTTTCCTATCTAAAATTAGATTTCGGGCAACCGTGCATGATTATTTTCTCAATTTGAAATGCCTTCTTCACCTTTAGTGATCAGACTAATGGCCTTGGCGATTGCATCCCTTGTCTTGCTTGGCATTTTCTCGGCATCTAGGTCGTGCGACAGACCAAAAGGATTTGTTGGCGTCCAGGCGGTAGCTAAGGCCATAATAACAGTCAAGAGAAAGCCAGGGGTGAATGTCGTTCCTACTAGGCCAGCGCTTTGAGCATTCATTATCGCTTTAATTTTCTTTTCATGGGCGGAGGCCCGCTCGGTTAAGCTGTCTACCTTCTGTTCCAGACTGTACCATGCCAATAGCCGAAATAGATCGGGATGTG
>JAQBPP010000042.1 GCA_028287455.1 Bacilli bacterium
ATGATTCCTGCCCTCATACATTTACAACGCCGAATCTGGGCAGTGCGCTGCTGGATAAACAGCTCACCTTCAGTGCATTTTCAGAAGACCTGCCGACGACAGGCTTTGCTGGATGCAGCAGTCATCAGTATGCGCGAAAACACAGCCCTTGGACCAATTTCACGAACGTGCCTGCCAGCACAAACCGCCCTTGGTCAGCATTCCCGGCTGATTATAACCAGCTGCCCACTGTTTCTTTTGTGGTGCCCAATCTGGACCATGACATGCATAACGGTACCATCAGCCAAGGGGATAAATGGTTGAAAGATAACGTCGACCCCTTTGTCCAATGGGCGAAAACCCATAACAGTTTGCTCATTGTAACCTGGGACGAAGATGATGCCAGCAGCGAAAACCGGATTCCAACGCTTTTTGTTGGCCCAATGGTGAAGCCCGGTCAGTACGGGGATCCAATCAATCACTTCGGGGTGCTGCGCTCAATCGAGGAGTTGTATGCACTTCCGCTGTTAGGGCAAAGCGCATCCGCTCAGTCCGTTTGGCCATTCTAACCAAATTTTAGCCAGAGTTTTTTTAACGTGTCCGGTTATCCTAACTAGCAACCGATCTTGGGATGCACGGAGGCACACAGCAATGGAAATCTTAAATATTACTGTCCCTAAGGGAGATTATTCTGACTTAATCGTATGTATCGGCGCCGCATTGATTGCACTCTTCTTTCTTTTCCTGCTGACATTTGGATTTTCCACCCGTGAGTACACGCCGTCTGTTTTATGCGGAGTGTTATTTGCACTGTGTACGCTGGTTTCCTTCGGCAGCTTTTTAGAATATCATGCCCCGAAGCCCGTCAAGTACGAGGTTTTGATTCAAGACATGTCGAAATTTGATGCCACGAAATACAAAATCGACGATCGGCGGGGGAAAATCTATGTAATTGAAGAAGCCAACCAGTAGAGTCGGGGGACGCTTCCACCGAATAGCATGGAGCGAATTGTGTCTATACTAAGCCTGCTTGCGACAATATCCCGGCGAGGAGGATGCACATGATCAAACAGAATGTTGGAACATGGGATGCATATGTCCGAATCATGGGTGGGTTAATGGCTTTAGGTTACGGAATTCAGCGCGGTGTTCGCCGTAATGACGGAGCCAGCACGTTGTTAATGGCTGCAGGTGCCATGAAAGTGGCCGAAGGGCTCACCCGGGTTTGCCCGCTGATGCACGCGATGGGCATTAAATCGTTGGAAGAACCCCTGGAAACGACGCACTGTCATCCGGATAAGCGGCGATAAACATGCGATGAACCCGTCCTAATGATACACTGTTGTCACAAGCAGAGAGCCACCGTCAAAGTGGCTCTCGCTCACACGATCCCCATAAAAGGAATTAACCACCATGATCAAAACAGATACCCACTATCACATAGATTTGGCAGAACATCCAGAGCAGCTGCTTTCTCAGGCAAAGCTTGACCACATTTCGCTGATTGCTCCCTCAATGAACCCCGCTTCTTTTGCCAAAATTATCGATCTACAGAGCCGCAGCAGGAACACGATTCGCTGGGTAGGGTGCGGACTGCACCCGGAAGCTGTACACACGCCTGAGCAAACCCGGTTGGCGCTGCAGCTGTCCAAATCAGCACCTGTCATCGGGGAAGTCGGTTTGCCCTGTTATGAGCGTCCGGTCACGCAGCAAGATTTAGCTGTGTTTCGCGAATTCTGCACAGCTGCTGCGGCGCGAAATGTGCCGATGATTGTACATGCCGTGCATAAACAAGCTGCAGTCGCACTCTCTATTCTGCAGCAAACTAGTGTGCAGCGCGCCGTTTTTCACTGGCTGAAAGCAGACGATCATACACTCGCTCAAATCGTGGCTGCCGGGTACATGGTGTCAGTAACTCCTGAAGTCACCTACCGACAGCGCGACCAGCAGCTGCTCGCGCAAATCCCTCCTGACCAGCTTTTAGTGGAAACAGATGGCCCGTTTGAACATCAAGGGCCTTACGCAGGACGGTTGACAGTGCCGCAAATGGTGGAAGAGTGTGCCGCTTATGTGGCGAACCACTTTGGGATAACGGTCAAAGAATGGTGGCAGCAGCATGAAGAGAATGTGCAGCGGATATTTGCAAATGCATTGTGAAGCCTCCCACTGGCAAAAGTCAATTGCGGGGTGGTAAAATGGGACGAAGATAAACTGCAGGCAGCACCAAAGGTGGGACATAAATGAACAGCACATTTAGTATTGAACTGCGCGTCCGATACCAGGAGACCGATCAAATGGGGATTGTTTATCATACCAATTATCTGAACTGGTTTGAGATTGCACGTACGGAATGGTTTCGCCAAAGCGGAACTACTTACCGCCAGTTGGAGGAAAAAGGGCTCATGCTGCCCGTCACTAAAATCCAGTGTGAGTTCATCAACTCAGCGAAATATGACGATTGGGTCGAAATCGCAGTTTCCGTCAAGTCTTATAACAAAGTGCGTTTATCGTTCGAATACGAGATTCATCGACTGCCTGATCAGAAACTGCTTGTCCGGGGTACCAGTGAACACGTGTTCACCACACGCACCGGCAAGATCGTTCGATTAGACAAAGCTCATCCGGAAGTCTACCAATTTATCGTTTCACAAATCTGATCGATTACTTGATAAGCCGCGTTACAAAGCTTGTGCCGGCGCGTGTCAGCTTATGCTGCAAAACATCTGCAGATACTTCGCCAAGTTTGCACAACGCTTCTAGTTTGTCTTTGTCCACCACTTCTACAATACATTTTTTCTTCGAACTTGCCGTCAATAGATTCGCAACTTGCTCCACGTCATAAGTAGTATATCGAGCATTCATAATCGGCCGTTCCTGCATCAAAAGTTCCACTTTACCGCGGCCATCACTGCTGTGAATGCTGGTGAGATCGTTTTCCTTCATATACGGCTCAATGATGCCGTGCAAATCGTCCAGTTGATCTTTGATTTTCTTGTATTCTTTGTAAACATTGATATAGTGATCAACGGCAAATTGAATTTCCTTTTGAATATTCCCGTTCATTGTTCCGGCTCCCCTCGACTCAAAAATTCACTGTCAATCCTCCAAGAATGGGTATGCTTCCGACTGAAAAAAAAGCCCACTTTATATAAAAATACGAAAAAGAATCAATTCATTTCGTGAAAAAATAAGAGTATAATCAGTCTGAAAGGCTTTACACAGCAGTAGATGATAGGAGGCCATTATGGACAAGGTACGCATTGGGATTATAGGATTTGGCAATATGGGAACCGGCCATGCCACATACCTTAGCAAAAATGAAGTTTCCGGAGCGGAATTCACCGCAGTTTGTGATGTGAGTCCTGCACGTTTGCAGTACGCCAAGGATAATTTCGGTGCTGACCTGCTCACGTTCGACAATGCAGAGGCACTTTTTGCATCGAACAGTGTAGATGCTGTGATCGTTGCTACTCCTCACTATGATCACCCTCGTTTGGTGATTGAGGCATTCAAACACAATCTGCACGTGATTTGCGAAAAACCAGCAGGTGTTTACACGAAGCAAGTACGCGAAATGAATGAGGCCGCTGCCAAAAGCGACAAGGTCTTCAGCATGATGTTCAATCAGCGGACTAATCCTTTATATCAGAAACTAAGAGATTTGATTTCAAGCGGTGAACTTGGCGACATTAAGCGCACCAACTGGATTATCACCAACTGGTATCGCCCGCAGAGCTATTACGATTCGGGCGGCTGGCGTGCAACCTGGGCTGGTGAAGGCGGTGGCGTCTTGATCAACCAGGATCCGCATCAACTCGACCTCTGGCAGTGGACCACTGGCCTCATGCCCAAGCGTGTTCGCGCGTTCTGCGCATTCGGCAAGTACCACGACATTGAAGTGGAAGACGATGTGACCGCATATGTGGAGTACGAAAACGGTGCAACTGGCCTGTTCGTGACCACCACTGGTGAAGCACCCGGAACCAACCGGTTTGAGATTTCCGGTGACCGCGGTAAAATCGTGATTGAAGAAGGCAAAATGACGTTCTGGCGGCTGCGTGTTCCAGAGAGACAATTCAACGCCGAATGGAAAGGCGGATTTGGCTCGCCGGAATGCTGGAAATGTGATATCCCTGTTTCCGGTCAAAACACTCAGCACAAAGGAATTACACAAAACTTCGTGGACGCGATTCGCAAAGGTACTCCTTTGATCGCCCCAGGAGCTGAAGGAATCAAAGGGTTGACCATCTCCAACGCGATTCATCTGTCCGCTTGGACCGATAATTGGGTAGATCTTCCGATTAACGAAGATCTCTACTACGAGAAGCTGCAAGAGAGAATCAACAACTCCAGTTCTAAGAAAAATTCGTCCGAATCCAAAACATTGGATATTGCAGGCACGCACTAAAGAAAAAAGTTCCTTGCGGGTGCCAAGCACTCGCAAGGAACTTTTTCGCGACTTGACCTTCAAACAGCAGAAAAAACATTCATTCCTTTCGACGCGACTTTTGCATGCAACTAAGCAGAAAAAACATTCATTCCTTTTGACGCGACTTTTGCTTGCAACCGGAGCTAGAAAGGAATGAATGTTTTTTCCTAGAAAGGAATGAATGTTTTTTCCTATTGTTTCACCCGATACCAATATCGGTATATCTCATGATATCCAATCTTTGCATACAAATTTAATGCGGCCTGGTTAGTCAATACCACAGCCAAATGACTGGATTTTGCACCATGATCTCTGCCCCATTGCAATAAATTTAAAATCAGTTGCTCACCAAACCCTCGCTTCCTATAGTTAACCGCAGTGACAATATCAAATAATCCTAACCATTCCCTTTCGATCACCGCTAGCCCGCAAGCAATGACCTCTTGCTGATGATACAGCGAGATGAAGCATTTTTTAGTTACAATATTGGACAGCATTTGATGCATAGTGTGCTTATGCAATTCCACGTTGTTTAGCCTGCAGTAAGTGTCGAGCCACTCCGATGTTAGAGTTTCATCTAGTACAACGGTTGTTAAAGTCGGCTGCTTAACCCGATCCAGTGACAAAATTTGAACACTTGTTCGCTCAATGAGCGCATACCCTTTGTCACCTAATAATTCATCCAAGTTGTTCGGATGAACAAAGGGGGTAATTTTGAATACGGTGCTCAACTCTTTATAAGTATAAAGCCTTTCACATTCTTTAATTTTCACATTCACATCTGCAGTTGAATAAAGGATTGGATTAACCGAATTGGCACGTTTTGTATATCCACCTGCAAATCGCAGCAACCATCCATCATAAAGCATGGTTTGCAAAGGCTGCCAGTTATTCAGAGTTAATTCCTCTATCATTTTATAATCTGCCAT
>JAQBPP010000063.1 GCA_028287455.1 Bacilli bacterium
GATGCTTCAGCCTTTTTCAGTTGATCGGTGGGCAATTGTTGTGGGCTCATGTTTGGCGTGCCTCCTAAAAGATATCGGTGCCTGTTGCACGCCTTGTATTGTGTCGTTGATCCCGTTTTTTCATTCATCATCGGGATGACATGACTCGCTTTTCTCATGCAGCGGCTTCTCAGGGCGAGACATTCATGACAAGTCGGTTGGATCCAGTGGATGCGCAAACCGGCCGAGGGCTATTGCCGTACTCCGGTCGATGGATAGCATCCTGTGAACAGTTGCTCGGCTGTAAGCCGGACGAAAACAACGCTTACCCCGATGGACCTCCAGCGTAATCATATCTGCATTGGATCGAATCATTTTCCCGGCTGTAAAATTGTCTCCCAGATCCAAAAAAACGTATCTTGCTGTACCCCGCTTCGCCATTCATGCACGCCCTCTCTAAATGTCTTCGTGCCATTTTATGGGCGGGACATCTGACACGTACGGGCGAATACCCAACGATTCGAAACAGCATGTATGGGTGGGGGGGTGTGGTGTAACACTATGCGAAGAAAATATTGGAGGATAGCACGTGCTCAGAAAACTCCGGAAACCTAGGTTGCTTGGTGCAGGAAAAGATTTAGAAAAAACCTTAGCGTCGACAGCTCTTGTTGACACGAATGAGACACTGAGCACCGACATCATAAAGAACGAGCAAAAATTAAGAGAAATATTCAGCAATTGTTTCGACATTGTATTTCGTCCAATTACTGTACATGGGCAAACAAGGATGCTCTTGGTCTATGTGGATGGATTAAACGATATCAAGCAACTGAACCAAGTTGTTCTAAAGCCAACGATGTTTGAAGGCTTACCGGAGGGACTTGGAAAGCTTGAACGGCTGGGTGAAATCGTTGAACAACAGCTCGTGGCTGTCGCACGAACGAAAACGGTTATGCAACTCAGTGAAGTCGTGCAAAGCGTACTAACAGCCAATGTCGCGATTTTAGCGGATGGAGAAAGTATCGCTCTGATTGCAGATATTAAATCTTGGGCAAAACGTGCGGTAGAAGAACCAGCTTCGGAGCCGGTCGTTCGCGGTCCAAGAGATGGATTTACGGAGACGCTTCGAACGAATACCAGCATGCTCCGTCTGAAAGTGAAGAGCCCACGATTCAAAATGGAAGCAATCGTGGTAGGGAATGTTTCCCAAACAGATATCGTCATTGCATACATCGACGGAATTGCAAACGAATCCGTCTTAGAAGAAGTGCGCCAAAGAGTCAATAGAATTCAAATCGACGGTATTATTGAATCTGGTTATGTTGAGGAATTTATTGAAGATGCGCCGTTTTCCCCCTTCCCTACCGTTCAAAATACGGAACGTCCGGACGTTGTGGCCGCTAGTTTGCTAGAAGGAAAGGTGGCGGTCCTGATTGATGGGACTCCCTTTGCACTCGTTGTACCGTTTACGTTTTGGGCGGCTTTACAATCGGCAGAGGACTATTACGAGAGATTTATCTATGCAACATTCATTCGATGGGTGCGATTTTTGCTTCTAAACATGGCTTTGTTTTTGCCATCGCTATATGTCGCCGTGACGACGTTCCATCCGCAAATGATTCCAACCAATTTACTTCTAAGTTTTGCCGCCGCTAGAGAACAGAGCCCGTTTCCAGCTATGGTTGAAGCTTTAATCATGGAACTGATGTTTGAAGGTTTACGAGAGGCAGGGGTTCGGTTGCCCAAAGCCGTGGGTTCGGCGGTCAGTATTGTGGGCGCCCTCGTGATTGGTCAAGCAGCTGTACAAGCAGGGATTGTATCCGCCCCAATGGTTATTGTCGTTGCGACCACGGGCATCGCATCGTTCGGCATTCCTCGCTACAACTTCGGAATCGCCTACAGGCTTCTTCGCTTTCCGATGTTAATCCTTGCCGGGATGTTTGGACTTTTCGGAGTTACTGCAGGTGCTCTGGCCCTTCTCATTCACTTAGTTTCGCTTCGCTCATTTGGAATACCGTACTTAAGCCCACTGGCTCCACAGAACCGCCAGGGTATCAAAGATATCATGGTACGAATGCCCCGCTGGGCTTTACATTCACGTCCAGAATTAATTGTTGGGGAGGATACAACACGTGTTCCCAAAGGGCAAAAACCTGGTCCTAATCGTGGTGGAGGGACATGAAGACACAACTGTTGATTTTATTTGTTACGTTCTTTTGCCTTCTTACCGCGACAGGCTGCTGGGATAGACAAGAGTTAACTGACATTGCCATTGAATCAGGGATTGGTGTGGATCTGGCGGAAGATGGAAAATATCAGGTGACATTGCAGTTGATTGATCCGTCTAAATTAGGCGCCGGGCAGAATGGAGGAGGCAAAAAAGAAAAGCCCTTTATTGTAGTAACTGCGACAGGGAAAACGATACTCGATGCCATTCATCATATCCAACCAAAGCTTTCCCGCGAAGCATTCTCTGGGCAGGGGCGTTCCATTGTGATTGGTGAAGAAATAGCAAGGCATGGACTCAAACAGATAATGGACGAATTCACGCGCAATCCTGACGTAAGGCTAAGAACGGATATATTCGTTGTTCGGGGAGGTAAAGCCATCGATGTATTGAAATCGGATTATCCGTATGAACGCGTACCCATGTACGCAGCACTTAAAATTCACCAGGCTATCAGTGTTCATGCAGGTGAAACCTTGCGTGATTTTTACATGGCAGCGACAGATGAAGGAAGCAGTCCGATAACATCAAGCTTTGTGCTTCGCCCGATGGCACCGACAGAAGGAGAAACACAGCAAGGTAAAACAGCGCAATTTGCGGGAGATGCGATTTTTAATAAGGAGCTTAAGTTGGTTGGATATCTGAATTTGGAGGAAAGTAGTAAGAGAAAATGGATTGTGGGAGGGATGGGGCGCCTTGATGTCACAGCTTCTATCCCGAATCACACGGGCTCGGTTACCTTCACCATGATGCATGTAAAGCGAAAAATTAGACCCATCGTTCAAGGAAACTCTGTGAAGATGAATATCACCCTCATTGGAATCGGAAGCATTCGGGAGAATAATACTGATTTAGATCTCACCGATGCAAAGAATATTGCCATCGTCGAATCGGCGCTCGAACAAGAGGTGAGCAAGAAAACCCTCGCCGTCGTGAACAGAGTTCAAAAGGAATACGGAACTGACATTTTTGGGTTCTCCGAAGCCATCGATCGGAAATACCCTTACAAATGGAAATTTCTAATGAAGAATTGGAAGCATACATTTTCGGAAGTTCAGGTGAACGTGTCTTCCAAGATGACAATTCGGCAGTCTGGTTTAACCGGACCTCCCATGCAGATACCGGAAAGTGAGATCGGAAAATGAAAATCTCAGGGCCCCAAATATTTTGGATCATGTTTGTTATGGAAACAGGAATGACACTTTTACTTACAATGCAACCGGCAATTCAGGAGGCAAAACAGGACGCCTGGATTTCCGCCATCATTGCCGGACTTGCTGCGATCATCATGACGATTGTCGCCGTTCGGTTAAGTATGCTTTATCCGAAGCAGACACTGGTTCAATTTAGTCAAACAATTTTAGGTAAGTGGTTTGGAAAAATGATTGTATTGCCGTATTTCATTGTGTGGGTGTCCGTTACAGGAATGATTTTGAGACAGTCGTCCGATTTTGTTTTAATAGCTCTGTTTCACAAAACACCTATATGGATTTTATGTTTGATTCTAATCTTATTAGTGGTTTACCTGACTCATCAAGGTATTGAGGGAATTGCGCGGTGCGCGGAAATGTTTGGGCCAATCTGTGTAATTACAATTGTTACCCTGTATTCTCTTGATATGCCTAACACGGAATGGCATCACTTGCTCCCAATCTATGCCCATTCTGGCTGGCTTCAAATCCTGAAAGGCTCACTTGCTCCCATGGGATTTTTGGGGGAATCCGTCATGATTACAATGCTCTATTCGTTTATGAATGAGATGGGGAAACGGCCATCCTGGGTTTATTGGGGTGTAACTGCCGCGTCCTTCTTTCTCGTCATAGATGCGTTCGTTGTCATCATGACATTTGGACCCAATTTGGCTTCAAGAATGTGGTATCCGGCATACGAAGTCGTTCGATTCATTTCAATGATGGAATTTATTCAAAATATTGACGCGTTGGTCGTAATTGTCTGGATTCTGAGTATTTTCCTAAAGCTGGCCCTCTATCTATTCATCTCGAGTTACGGTGCAGCACAATGGTTGAATTTGAAGGATTGGAAAAAACCTATTTGGGTAATAGCCACTGTAGCATTTGTGTTTTCCATTTTACCTCAGAATATCGTTGTCTCCACGATAGAGTATCCAAAGAAAATCTGGACACCATTCGTTGTACCCATTACTTTTGTTGGAATTCCGTTATTCCTTCTCGTTGTTGGAGTGGTGCGAAAGCGTATCTCAAAACGAACGGGACAATCAGCGAATTAGACATTCCCCTGTACCATATGCTCCTCTTCACTACGTCATCGACAGATAACCATTTCCCAAATAAAATGCAATCCGTAAGCTACACAAGTAAGTCATGCCACAAGGTGATAAGCGCTGGTTTCAGCAATTAAACTCGCGAAACCTAGTCGCCTTGATCAAGCCCGAGCAGGGAGATGGCACGGTTGATCGAGTCTGGGTGGGAAGAGGGCACGATTGATCGAGTCTGTGTGGGACGGGAGCACGATTGATCGAGTCTGTATGGGAAGAGAGCACGGTTGATCGGGTCCGGGTGGGAAGAGAGCACGATTGATCGAGTCTGTGTGGGAAGAGAGTACGGTTGATCCCAGTCCGGGTGGGACGGGAGCACGATGCGAGCACGATGAAATAGAGGTGCCCTATGATGGATTTCGTTGCAGGATACGAAGAGTTTATAAAAACGCACCGCGAAATCCGTATAGGCGCTAGATTACGGCGACTTCGTTCAGCACTGGGACATGCAGAACAAACGTTTCTGAAAAACGTGTGGTGGCCTATGTTTCATCACTTTGAAAACCTGCATCCGGAGTATGAGATTCGAGATTACAAAGAGGGTTATCGCTACATTGATTTCGCATACATCCTGCCATATTTCCGGGTGGCCATTGAGATCGACGGATTAGGTTCGCACTGGCGCAATATTACCAAATGGGAGTTTTCCGAACACTGCCAACGTCAGAATTCGCTTATAATCGATGGATGGCATGTGTTACGTTTCACATATGACGATGTCGAAGAACATCCCCGACTCTGTCAACAAA
>JAQBPP010000072.1 GCA_028287455.1 Bacilli bacterium
GATCGGGATTACCTGGCTGCTTGAAAGAAGAAGCAACCGCACTCAGTTCAGTCGAGGTCTGTCAGTATGAGCCGAACTGAACATGAGCTGCAAGACAAAGGGAGTATCAGCCCGATTGTTGTTCGGAAGATACTCCCTTTTGCCAATTTCAATTAACTCGTGGAAACCCGCTTTTCTCCTTTGGGCATAGTTTTTTCCCCTTTAGTCATCATGGAAATCACCGCAGTAAGGTCTTCGGGGCGCATTGCCTTCAGCTGCTTCTCATAAAGATCGCGATATAAACCATTCAGCCGCAGCAGTTCAGCGTGAGTACCTTTCTCTACTACTTCACCGCGGTTCATCACCAGGATTTGGTTGGCACGTACGATGGTAGCGAGGCGATGGGCGATGACAAATGTAGTTCGACCCTGCATTAACCGTTCCAGAGCGGTGGTCACCAGCTCTTCCGATTCGGCATCCAGTGCACTCGTTGCTTCGTCCAGGATCAGGATGCGCGGGTTTTTGAGCAATGCCCTGGCGATGGCAATCCGCTGCTTTTGACCGCCTGATAACCGGACGCCGCGTTCGCCGAGAACGGTTTCATACTGCTGATCCCATTCCATGACGAAGTCATGCGCATTGGCCGCTTTGGATGCGGCGTGCACCTCTTCTTCAGTAGCTTCCGGCCTGCCGTAAGCGATGTTGTCAAAAACTGAACCGGAAAACAGGATATTATCTTGCAGCACCAATGCAATATGCGATCGCAAATCGAAGACGTTATAGTCTCTGATATCCACATCATCCAACAGAATTTGACCTTGATCCGGATCATAAAAACGCGGGATCATATTAATGAATGTTGATTTGCCTGCACCGCTTGGTCCCACTAATGCGATGACTTCACCAGGCCGCGCATGAAAAGAGATATTTTTCAGCGCCAGACGTTTCTCAACAATCATTGGAGGGGGATCGGGTCTCATTCGTGGGGGGACAACATAAAAAGGCTTATCCGGTTTAAACCGTTCAATAATATCCGGATCTCCGCCTTTAAAGTCTTGTTTCCTCGTCTCCGGACGCTCGGATACATAGGTAAACGTGACATCTTGAAAAACGATGTCTCCTGAGCAGTGGGGCAGTGGGCGTGCATTCGGCTTGTTTTGAATTTCCGGCTCATTATCAAATACTTCGAAGATCCGTTCAATATTGGAGAGGGAATTTTGCACGACGACGTTCGTATCGGAAAACCGCTGAATCGGTCCATAAAGTTGTCCAAGATAAGCTTGAAAAGCCATTAATCCGCCGATGGTCATCTGGTGGTGCAGCACGAGCGTGCCGCCTAGAAACCAAACGATCAAATTGCCGGTATCGTTAAACATCTGGCTAAAGCGGCCAAGTGTATTGGAAAGCGTCTGAGCGGATGTTTGATATTCAAAGTGATGTTTCGCCTGCTTATCGAAGCGATCCATCTCTGCTTTTTCCCGATTGAAGGATTGCACGATTTTCATTCCGGCGATCCGTTCTACAAGCACACCAGAAATGCGTTCCATTTGCCGGTGAACTGATCGCCAGGCGAACCGGATGCGCACGTTCATATTTGTAAAAGTAAGATAATATAAGGGCAAAATCCATAAAGCAGACAAGGCAAGTCTTGGTTGTAAATGAAATAACATAAAGCCTGCGAAGATGACCAGGAACATATCGACCAACAGATTGATCACACCGCTGTTCACCAGGTTCTGCGCGCCGCCTACATCATTCATAATGCGAGAAACAACACTGCCTACTTGGCGATTGTCATAAAAACGAGACGACAGTTTTTGCAGGTGTGCATATAGCTGTTTCCGCAAGTCAACCACCATTTGGTTGCCTAGTCGCACGGTGACACGGTTGCGGAAAAAATTCATTGCGTTGCCGAACATATTCAGACAACCTAACACTATGACGATTTCGGTCAATGACCAGCCTGGTTTGTTGACCAGCACCTGGTCAATCATTCGCTTGGTAATCATCGGACCTGCCATCGGCACAACAAACTGGACGAATCCGATCCCAATGATGATCATGATATTGATGCGATACTGCAGGACAAACTGTAAATACCTTTTGATTAATCTGCTGTTGGTTCTACTATTAGGGTCAGTATCCAAGGTGCTTCCCTCCAGTGTTGACAGTTCGTTCAAGATGGTCAAAACGTTTCTTCATGTTCATCAGCTCCTATGTAATGGCATGTTAAAAAATGTAAGAAATGGGTTTACCCCATAACTCATTACTTTATCTGATCTTATGCGAAAATGGCGTGAATTTTTACACATATGAAAAAGAAAGACAGCACCTATCCAGGCGCTGCCTGACAAGAACACCGCGATCATTAAATAGCGGAAAAACATTCGTTCTTTTCGACGTGACCTTTGCCTGCAACCGGAGCAAGAAAGGAGCGCATATTTTTTCCTAATCAATGCGTGCCTGATTTTGATCCCATCCGACTGTGAAGCCTAAAGCTTCGGCAAGCACGCGCAAGGGAGCAAATGTCGTATCCTGAATCAGGTAAGCTGAGGCAGGCATAGTGCCGTGAACCGCGAAGGAGACCGACCCATAAACGGATGAGGCGACGGTCGTCGATCCATACACGGATGAGGTCACTGTCGTCTGCGGGCTGGTGGAACCTCCACCTGACAAATAGGTGAGTGTATAATTGGGATCGTTTAAATGAAAATGTACAATGCGGTTATTAGCGCTTAAATCGATCGACTGATCATCATGCCAGGTGACTCGGGCGCCAAGCGCTTCAAATACAGCGCGAACGGGCGCCATAGTCAAGTCATTTTGCAGCACGCCTTGCACGTTTAACAACTGTCCATGCACCTGCAGTGGAACTTTTTGTGCCGGGGGCTTAAGTCCGGGCAGCAGTGTGAAACTGTAGCCCTGATCTTTTAGATGGTTGATAATGTCCGGCAGGATTTTGGCAGTGATCGCTTTCTCATGAAATAAAATGATAGAGCCGTTTGTAACCTCGGAATAAACATTTTGTTTGATTGCATCCGGGTTGTTCGGGTTTGCCCAGTCACGAGAGTCGACATTCCAGGTGACGACTTTCAGCCCTTCTGCTGCGGCTGCCCCGAGTAAATTGCTGTTTGTATACCCGTATGGCGGCCTAAAGTAAACAGGTGTTGTACCGGATGCTTCCTGGATGGCGGACTGAGCGGAATCAAGATTAGTCAAAATGGTATTATAAGACCATCCTTGAAACAAAGGATGGGTCATGGAATGGTTTTGGATGGATGATCCTGCTTGCAGGACTTGTTTGGCTTGATTGGCATTGGCCCCTTGGCCAATCCAGAAAAACGCAGCCTGAATCTTGTTTTTTTGCAGTGTATCTAAGATGTCAGGTTCATAAGGAGTAGGCCCATCGTCAAAGGTGAGCGCAACAACTGGCTGACCGGTCGACAGTGAACTGATGATGGAAGAATCCGCTCTGGCGGCCTCAGGTTGCCATGCGATCCATGTGAAAACAGATAAAACGATCAACGCAATTATTGGCAGACGCAACATAAAATCCTCCCCTCGGTTCAATCTATGGGGAGGAAATTGGGAGTAGAACAAGGGCAGCGGTGCACGTGGAGCCCATTGCTAAACTCGAGTTGCGGAAACGGCGCCTGAGGTTCCTGATTGGCCCAGACCCTGTGGTAGTCGAAGGTGCTTTGCAAAAACTGCTACCCATAATTAAGTTTGGAGCAGATTGATGGATCATTACCGGGCTGCCTGTGATTTGTGAATAGATTCCCCCCTTAGATGGATAGTCTAACCAACGATAAGTGAACGAGTGAAGCTTCGAAGGGCTATTTTAGCAGATAATGAATTCATAAAGATTTAACGGGGTGTAACCATTGGAGATTGTCGTAGGGATCGACGGCGGTGGAACAAAGACAGATGCGCTGTTTATGGATGTGGAGACCCAAAAAAAGGTAAAAATCACGGGAGAACCGAGTCGGTCCAGTGCTGTTGGCTGGGATTCATCCCATCAAGTGATCATTTCGTTAATCGATAGAGGACTCCAGGCGTTTAATGCAACGGCGGAACAACTCCGATCCGTTTCGGCGTGCTTATCTGGTGTCGATAGCCCATCACAGGGCGAATGGCTGACGAATGAACTGCAGAAAGTGTTCCCATCGCCAAAGATAGAAGTGAAGAACGATGCATTCGCAGTGTTGAGTGCGGGCACTGACGGACAACCGGGTATCGTTTTAATCCTCGGAACCGGATCCATTGCCTTAGGTGAATCCAAATCAGGTCAAGTGGCACGAGCTGGTGGATGGGGAAATTTAATTGGCGATGAAGGAAGTGGTTATGATATTGGACGTAAAGGTATTGTAGCCGCCATTCAGAGCTTTGAAAAACGGGGAGAAACTACGATGCTGTGGGAGCAGGCGTGTGACATGTTTTCCGTTGACGAACCAGAAGACTTTATTTCTATCATCTACGGGGCAAGTCACCCAGTATCGACAATTGCATCATTTGCTCCGATTGTCCTGCAATGTGCCGATGCCACTGACAATATTGCGAAACAGATTGTGCACCAAGCGGTAAAAGACGCATTTGCTCTGGTACGATCTGTTCAGCAACAATTGAACGATGAAAAAGATCTCCCCATCGTGTTAGCCGGAGGACTACTTTCAACGGGGAACTCTCTTCTGACTGAGGTTCAACGCGTAGGCCAGCACTTACCGTTTCAGATGTTGGCTGCTGAACCGGTTGAAGGAGCCCTGTTACGGGCGATCAGAAAGTATACTTCGTAGCGTTACTGCTTGATCACAGTTCAGAGTTTACTTCCGTCAAATTTGACTTCCTAAATAGCTCTGGCCGTGTCTTTCCTAGTACAGAAACATACACTATGCCCACAAGTGCAAAGATGACACATGCTAAAACGACACTCTTGCCCAATGCAAAACCGGCTCCCCAAAGGCTAACGAAAAATGCTTGATACAGGACGTAAGCTAAAATCACAATTCCTATAACCGGAATGACACCATTCCCAATCCAATTGAATGATTCCTTTTTGTATCGCGCATAGTACAGCAGGTTTGACAGGTTGACGAATAGATACGTCAGGACAGCGAAGAATACAGTGGCTTCACCGCACCACGTCCACACGTTCATTGCACCGGAGATAGAGGCAACTAGTATACAAACCACAATTACGAGACCGAATCCGAAGTGAAGCGCATTCCACGGTGTTCTATACTTTGCATGAAGCCGGCCGAGTGGTTTTGGCATCGTACCATCCCGTCCCATTGCAAAGAGCACACGACCGATAGTGAGCATACCGCCTAGATATGATCCAGTAGCGGCTGTCATACCTGTTAGGGTAACGATGATGTTCCACCTATGCCAATAGACATTGGCAATTGGGGTAATCGGCGTAACACCTTGACTAGCCAGTTGAGCAACTTGTGCAGGTGGCACGGCCAAGCTGAACGCCCAAGAGCTAAACATCCAGAATACTCCCACCAGTAAAACTGCGAAGATGGTTGCCTTCGGAATGAGGACTTTCGGTGCTTTGGTTTCTTCAGCAACCGTGCTAATTACGTCGAAGCCCGTAAAAGCCAATATACCAAACAGAACGGCGTGGAATATAGCAGGGAAGCCGCCAGTGGCAGCGGCGGGATTAAACGGAGCCGCCGAAACGCGCCCGTGTGCACCTTGAACGACAAGAATGGTGACGCTAAGTGCGATAATCGTGATCATTTCAAAAACCATAAAGACAACCGCGGTTTTTGCAGTCACATTTACCTCTCTGTACACGG
>JAQBPP010000077.1 GCA_028287455.1 Bacilli bacterium
TGCCTCGAGCAATGCAGCAGTCGGGCTGGCTCCGCAGCAACTATCCTACCTGTATGGCTCAGCCAGCATGACCTCCTTTGACAACTTTGGTCCTGTGCTGATTGGATTCTTCGCATTTTTCTTCGTATTCCTGGTGGCCGGAATCTCGTTTCTGAAAGAGCGCACAACGGGCACACTGGAGCGCCTGATAGCGGCTCCGATTAAACGATGGGAAATCGTCGCAGGTTATGTAGTGGGCTTCGGAATCTTCACCACGATCCAAGCGGTACTGATCGCCTGGTTTTCTGTGGATGTGCTCGGCATCATGATGACCGGGCATCTGATCAACCTGCTGCTAGTGACCTTATTGTTGTCATTGACAGCGCTCACGTTCGGAATTTTCCTATCCTCTTTTGCCAATTCCGAATTTCAGATGATGCAGTTCATCCCGCTCGTTATTGTGCCGCAGGTCTTCTTCTCAGGTCTGTTTAACATTGACACAATGGCACAATGGCTCCGTTGGTTAAGTAAAATCATGCCTCTGTACTATGGTGCAGATGCAATGCGAAACGTCATGATTCGGGGCAAAGGATTGCAGGATATCGCTGTTGATTTAGCTGTTCTGCTCAGCCTGTCCATCGTTTTCATGATCTTGAATGTAATTGCGCTGCGCAAGTATCGCAAAGTGTAGTAAGTTACGGTGAGGAGTGACCTTATGGCAGACGAAATGGAACAATGGCTCGCTTCTCTCCTTCGTCTCAACGATGAAGAAGAGAAGATGACCGATAAACAGATTAAAATCATTCAGGCTGCCGTTGAGATGTTTGCTGAGAAAGGCTATGCAGCGACGTCCACAAGCGAAATTGCACAAAAAGCCGGCGTCGCGGAGGGAACCATCTTTCGTCACTACAAGACGAAGAAAGAGCTCTTGATTTCGATTGTCACCCCCATCATGTCGAAGCTCGTTGCACCGTTTGTCCTGCGCGACTTTCATAAAGTGCTGGATTCAGAGTACGAGCATTTTGAAGACTTCCTGCGGGCAGTCATGCGCAACCGACTAGAATTTGCTTTAAAAAATGCGCCGATTATCAAAATCATGCTGCACGAAATTCCATTTCATCCCGAACTGCAGACTCAGTTTAAGGAACAACTGTTTCCTCAAGTTGCAGATCGTGTGAAGCGCATTGTGACTCATTTTCAGTCTCGCGGTGAACTCGTGGACATGCCGCCGTTTACGCTGATACGCATGGCTGCATCCGTGATCGTGGGATACATCCTGACTCGCAGTCTGATTCTGCCGGACAATAACTGGAACGATGCGGAAGAAATCGAGCGTGCGGTGCAATTCATCATGCACGGAATAATGCCCTAACGCGGGAGATAAATCCTAAACGTTGTGCCCTGATCTGATTGGCTGTGCACGTCAATTTGTCCATCATGAGCTTCAACGTATTGTTTGGCAATGGCCAGGCCAAGACCCATACCGCCGCTCTGGCGGGAGCGATCGTCCTCCACGCGATAGAATCGATTGAATACATACGGTAAATGTTCAGCTGGTATCCCAATCCCTGTATCCGTTATGGAGATCGAATAGCCATTCCGGTTCATCCCTGTTTCTTCCGAAAGGAGAATCGAAACTTGACCGCCCTCACGCGTGTACCGAATTGCATTCCCGATCAAATTATAAAACACTTGCGTGATTCGATGCGAATCGACCACTAGAACCGCCTCTTCAACAACAGAAGTAATCGTGAGCCTGACGCCTTTTTCCTCGGCTTCCATGCGAAACATTACATTCATTCTGTCCAGCAGTTGAAGTAAATCGGTGGATTTTTTCTGCAGCGGCAATTTTCCCGCCTCTGCCAAAGAAAGCTGATGCAGATCGTTCACCAATCTGCTCAATCGGATCAGCTCATCTTGCATCGGCAACAGCGTCTCTGGCAGAACTGCCTGCCCGCTTTGTTGAATCAACTCAAACTGCCCCTGTAAGATCGTCAGCGGCGTTCGCAGTTCATGCGCCACATCGGCTGCCAAATGTTTGCGCACCTCCTCGGAACGCGACAAATTCTCGGTCATTCGATTTAATGCTTCTGTTACTTCACCGAATTCATCCTGGGTGGTCACTGGGAGAGTGATTCCCAACTCGCCGTTACCTATACGTCCAATCGCTAACGACAGCTGCCCCAGCGGCAAGGTCAGTTTGTGTGATAACCAAAAACCGATCAAAAGCGCGATCACTGACAGTCCGGCGACAACTTTGAATGTCATATGGATCATTTCGTCGTAAATGCTTTGCTGCAATTGCAGGATTTCTCCAGTTTTTGCCTGTTCCGCAGCGGAAACCAGAACCGGTAAGTTATTCCTTAAATACCCTTGGGTACTAATAAAATAGGCAGCACCCATAAAAAGTACGAGGACAGCCATCGCCCCAAACAGTTTCACCCTCATGCCCATGCGTCATCACCAAACTTGTATCCGAAGCCGTAAACGGTTTGAATATACGCAGGATTTGCCGGGTTATCTTCAATTTTCTTGCGCAGATGACTAATATGCGCATCGACTGTGCGTTCGTAATTTAAGAAATCGTCTTCCAGCGCTGCCTGCAATAGCTGCAGTCTGCTGTAGACTATCCCTGGCTTGGCAGCCAAAGTGAGCAATAACTTAAATTCGGTTGGCGTTAGTTCAAGCAGCTGCCTCTTTTTCCAAACCTGACATTTAGCTTCAGAAATCACTAAATCCCCTCTCTGAATGTCTTTCGATTCATCAGATTGTACCTGAATCCGCCGCAATAATGATCGGATTCTGGCGGATAATTCCCTTAGACTGAAGGGCTTTGTCAGGTAATCGTCTGCCCCCACCTCCAACCCGATAATTTTATCCATTTCCTCCGATTTGGCAGTGAGCATAATAATCCCCATCGGCCCGGTCTTCCTTAGCTCACGACAAACTTCGATTCCGCTCAGTTCAGGAAGCATCCAATCCAACACGACCAATGAAGGTTTTTCACTCTTCGCAATTTCTAAGGCGCGTTTCCCAGTTTCCGCAGTAAGGATTTGAAAGCCTTCCTGTTTTAAAAATGGGACAATAATCTCCAAAATTTTTGCTTCATCATCTACAATCAGTACTGTCGTATCCATTGCCCGCCACCACTTTCTTAGCGTGTCTGCCTTGATTATACAGTGTATTTTCGTGCAATTTACTGGCTTCATCAGAATAACAGAGGTTCTTCAAAAGTTCACAACATTCAACTGCTACAGTTGCACTAATCAACAGCTGGTAATAGGGGGAAATGCAATGAGAAAAGTGTTAAAAGTGTTGTCCTATAGTTTAGCTGTAATGTTCGTCGCTGCAATCGGAGTCCTGTATGTAACGGGCAAAAATTCGGAACAACCTGCATCGATGAATATGGGATCAATGGATTCGATGACGATGGGGAACGGACATGCGTCAATGCATATGGACGATTCACAGAAACAGGTTTCGGTGACTTCTTTAACAGAAAAACAGTCCGATGCACCTGTCCAAACATTTGATCTTACGGCGGAGGAGAACAAAATCGACATTGGAGGCGGCAAAGTGATCGACGCTTGGACCTATAACGGCACCATTCCTGGTCCTGAACTGCACGTTCAGCAAGGCGATCGAGTCATTGTGCATTTGAAAAACGAATTATCCGAAGGAGTCACCATTCATTGGCATGGCGTGGAATTGCCCAATGCTGAGGATGGCGTTGCAGGTCTGACCCAGGATGCCGTGCCGCCGGGCGGGGAATATAGGTATGATTTTGTTGCAAACAAGCCGGGAACCTATTGGTACCATTCGCATCAGTACAGTGATAAAGAAACAACTAAAGGCTTATACGGTGCACTGATTGTTGAACCCAAGCAAAACTTAGTTAGCTACGACAAGGATTACACTGCCGTGCTGCATGACTGGGACAATCAGGTCTATACCGTGAACGGAACGAGTTTAAGGGAGCATTTTGAAGCCAAGCCTGGTGATTTGGTTCGACTTCGTTTAGTGAACACAGCGAGCGCTACACACCTGATGACACTGGTAGGGGCCCCTTTTAAAGTCTTGGCCATTGATGGGTCAGATCTCCACGCACCCACGATGTTAAACTCCACTCTACTTCCTGTTGCCGCCAGTCAGCGTTATGATCTGGAGTTCAAAATGCCGGAGCAAGGAGCAGTCAAACTTGTAAATGCTGATCAACCGGGTTTTCAAGGAAACTTTTTCACAAAGTTGATTGGATTAAAAACACCATCCACCGCATCAGAGCATCAAATGATAACGGCAACTTTCGGCAGCGGAGATGTACAGACGGACATCAATGCCTTGCAAGAAAATCCCGTCTTCGACTTCACCACCTATGGAAGCCCGACAGACGTGCCTGACAACCTCACGCTTGATACAAAATTCAATCGCCAGTATGAAATGCAGCTAGGCAATTCGCTTGGATTTTTCAACGGCGGCTTTACCATGAGGTTTCAAATCAACGGAAATACTTTTCCTAATATCCCATCTTATCTGGTAAAGCAAGGAGACTTGGTCAAAATCCACATTACCAATCCTACAGATATTCCGCACCCCATTCATTTGCATGGCCACATTTTCAAAGTGCTGACCAAAAATGGCGTGCCGCTGTCAGGGAGTCCGATTTACCTCAGCACCCTGCTTGTAACTAAACAAGAATCCTACGACATTGCGTTCGTTGCCGACAATCCCGGTCTTTGGATGCTTCACTGCCATAACCTGGATCACGCTGCTAATGGAATGGACATGATGGTGGTCTATGAGGGTGTCACGACACCTTTTACAGTCGGAAACAAGTCGGGTAACCATCCGGATTAAGTTTCATTAGATATCTCGACGTGTGAAATAAATAGCACCCATCATGAGCACTACTACAACGTAGATCAAAGAATACCAGATAAAACTATTACTTGGAATAACAGTGCTGGCAAAGGGTCCCAACATTTGGCTTACATTTCCGCCCAATGGAAGATCTGATCCGCCCATCAGTTCATAAGTGACCCGCCGGTACAGGGAATCGGTCGGAATCAGCATACTCGTGATGACTCCTACTTTTGACATTTGGGTGCCCAAGTGAGCATTAAGTGACATCAGTTGTTCCAAAAGTCCCCCAAGCAAACCTAGACAAAATAACAAAGCAAGTGCAATTCCATTTCCAAGTGTGGGCAAAAAGGAGGAACCGAACACTGACAAAGCACTCAATACCAATGGAATCAACAGAAAAATGGCAAGTGCTTTGCCAAGGGATTGATAATCAATTGGAAAGTGCAGGTAGTGGTTGACGATCCCAAGCAGCGCCAGGAACAGCAGCCCTGCGTATAATAAACCCCACAGTGTGAACCCCAACCATTTGCCGAAATAAATTTCCCATCTTCGAATCGGTCTTGGCAAGATGGCAAGTAAGATTCCATTTTCTATTTCTGTCGAAAGAGTTCCTACAGAAGAAAATATCATTAAAAATGCCACCACAAAATTGGCAAAATACAGGCCTGCAGATAAGAAGCCTAAGGATTGAATATAACTTTGCATTAGACTGTTGCAATTAGGGCACGCAGCAGAGCTCTTGGTTATTTGTGATACAGCAAACACATAGAGTCCTAAAAATAATAAGGTTAATACGACTGTAATTAGCAATACTCGCTTACGTAATATTTCTTTCCAAGTGATCAGCATCATGGTCATCATGCTGGAGTTCCACTCTCCTCTGCCGCTAGCGCCAGGAACCATTCTTCCAATCGCGTTTGCAAAGGCCGCACTTCATACAAAGTCAGGCCTTGTTCAAACAGCAAGTGATTGAGCCACCCAATTTGCTCGGATTCGGCAGCAGAAGCATGCAAGACGGCACTGCCGTCCGAATTTACGCTTTTTAAAGAAACAGGAATCAACGTTAATGCTGCTATGGAGGCCAACAGTTCCGGCAAGAAACCGCCGACTTTCAGCTCCCAAACGGGAGTCGGTCGAATGATTTCATGCACAGTGCCTATTTGACGGATTTGTCCGTGGAACAAGAGCGCAACATGATCGCAAACGGCTTCCACATCCTCCAGCAGATGCGTGTTGAGAAAGACTGTTTTCCCTTGCTCACGCAGCTTGATCAACAGATTTCGCACCTCAAAGCGGCCGACCGGATCGAGCGCAGAAGACGGTTCGTCTAAAAAAATCAAACTGGGATCCAACAGCAATGCAGTGGCCAGACCCAATCTTTGCTGCATTCCTTTTGAGTAATGCTTGACCCGTTCTTTGCCTCTGCCTTCCAGTCCTACTTCGTATAACACTTCCGTGATGCGTTTGTCTATTCTGTTTGATGGGAATTTGCCCAGTTTCGCATGGAAGCGCAATACTTCTTCTCCAGTAAGCCAGTCTTGATAGCGAAATAATTCGGGTAAGTAGCCAATTTTCCGCCGTGCCTCCAAATGACCAAGAGGAAGGCCCAAAATTTGGGCCTTCCCTGCAGTTGGCTGCAATAATCCAACCAGCATTTTGATAAAGGTGCTCTTCCCCGCTCCGTTTGGACCCAGAAAGCCAAACACTTGGCCTGGTCCCACGGATAAGGAGATGTTTCTGCAGCCTTTGCCAGTTCCGTACAATTTCGTTAAATCCCTTGTTTCAATCACATCAGTCATCCAGAAATCTCCTTAGCCATGCTGATCAGATTGTCTGTGGAAGGAACACTGTGAGGTGGACCACTCTGCCCGGAATCGGTCCATGCTTCGAGTGTGTAGATATATCCGTCTTGCAGCCACATTAGTTCGCCAAAACCAGGACCTGAGTTCAACACCGCCTCGTGCCCATTTAAAGTGATATTTTGCGTGTTTCCACTTCCCATTGGCAGGAACAGTGTATTTTTCCAATCCTCTGTGCGGAGAAGTGAATTACGCGCATTTCCTTGCAAGAAAGGCAGATCCAGCAGAGCCTGTCTAACTTGCTCGATATCCACTCCTGCTGGCACATCTAAACTTGGCGCTTTCAAGATTTGCAAATTGTAAGAGGTGTGCTGTTGATCAGCGTTTGAATTATTCAGATTCACAGACGGCGGAACATGAAATACAAACGGCCTGCCATCAATCGTGGAGGGAAACGTTGTCTTGCCTCCCAGCCGCTGCAGCAGCGTATTAATCGGCACCGTGTGAAGTTGAAACACGATATCGCTTCCCGAAGCATAAGACACCCGATCATTTTGTGGATCTGTTCCTGGAAGTGGCTTAATCGGATGACCCATTAATTGAGAAGCTTCTGCTATACTTACCGACCTTGAGGCGTTTTGCCCTTGTGAGTCAATTTGACCATATTGCTTTAAATCAATATGTCCCCCAT
>JAQBPP010000116.1 GCA_028287455.1 Bacilli bacterium
TCGCTTTTAATCGTCGGATTGTGCCGCAGTGAATTAACTGATATAAACATCGAGTAATAGACAGTGAGTTCAGCAATTTCCGGAATCAGAGATTGGATAAAGATAGTCGAACGATTTGGATCAATGCCTGCTGCCAAATAATCCACGGCTATCTGTTTGACATGTTGTTTCAATTGCTCAGGGCGATCAAAGTTGGTAGTCAGGGCTTGAACATCAGCCAATAGCAAAAATGTCTCATACTTTTCCTGCAGTTCGACCCGATTTTGCAGGCTGCCGACATAATGCCCCAAATGCAAACGACCTGTCGTACGATCACCTGTTAGAATTCGTTCTTTTGCCATTTGTCCCACTCCTGTTCTGAGGATGAATTGATGTAAATAAACGCAAAAAATCCCACGCCCTGGATAGGGACGTGGGATCGTGGTGCCACCCTAATTAGTCATAGAAAAAAGACTCTCTTAGCCAGTACAGAAGTGGTCGCCAAACGACCCTTCGATACCTGTCTCTTGTTAACGGAGAGACCGCCCGGCTCAACCTACTTTACTTGCCAGTTAATCCTTGTTCGGTTAGCAGCTCAGAAGGCCATTCTGTATTCGATCTGCACTGGTTTACACCGGCCACCAGCTCTCTGCAGCAAATCTTGAATACATACTCTTCTTCATCATCGCCAAATTCTTTTTTAATTTTCACCACTATATACTCGTATAATCGGTGCTGTCAAGAGGTTTTTTATCAAGTGATGCCGCCCATGTTTTACCTGTTTCTATGATACTATTTAATCAAGTGACTTCTTATAACACGGGGGAATCTGAGTGGAAGGCGACTTTGACCGCACGTGGGATGGACTGCCGATCAGCAAAGAAAAACCGCATGGAACAGCAGTAATCGTCTTTAAAAGAACAGCTGATGGATTGCTGTATCTGATGTTACACAGAGGCCATCAAGGGTTTGACTATGAAGGCGAATGGGCATGGGGATCTCCAGCCGGAGCCCGTCTGCCGGAAGAGCCCGTAGAAGAAACCGTTATGCGTGAATTGATCGAAGAAACGGGCTTAGTACTGCCCTGTCACCTAACTGAATTTGGAAATGAGGATTGGTATGTCTATTGGGCAGAGGCCCCTTTAGATGCAATAGTTATACTTTCAGAAGAACATGATAGGTTTGAATGGCTGGCATGCGAGGAAGCGGCCGGTAAATGTCTGCCTGACTTTATTGGCACACAACTGCAACAGGTAGATGAGCTTCTTTCAAAAAACGATTGATCAATTGGAGAGTGAATCAGAATGAATTATCGTGAACTTGGAAATACAGGTCTCAAAGTAAGCGAAGTGAGTTTTGGCACTTGGGCGATAGGCGGTTCATGGGGCGGGGTAAATGACGATCAGTCTCGCAAAGCTATCGAGCGAGCAATCGATGCCGGTGTGAATTTCTTCGACACGGCTGATGTATACGGAGATGGTCATAGCGAAGAGTTGCTCGCGCAACTCACTGCACACAAAAAAGACTCGATTTATGTGGCGACCAAGTTCTGCCGTGCCGGCGATATTCACGACCCTGCCACTTATTCCGAGCAGACTGTAAGAGGTTATTGTGAAGCCAGTCTGCGCAGGTTAAAACGTGATTCAATCGATCTGTACCAAGTTCATTGTCCGCCGCTGGAAATCTTGCAGCAAGGCGATCTGTTTACAGTCCTGGACAAGTTGAAGCAGGAAGGTAAGCTTCGTCATTATGGTGTGAGTGTCGAAACAGTGGAAGAAGGGCTGTTTTGTTTAACACAGCCAAATGTGCAGGCCTTGCAAGTGATTTATAACGTTTTTCGCCAAAAACCTGGTGATCAATTGTTCCCAGCGGCGAAGGCCAAAGGGGTCGGCATACTCGTGCGTCTTCCGCTCGCAAGCGGCCTCTTGACGGGGAAATTCACCAAAGAGAGCACATTTGAACAAGATGATCATCGAAACTATAATACCAATGGAGAATCGTTTAATGTCGGTGAAACTTTCGCAGGCCTTGATTTTGCTTATGGTGTGGAATTAAGTGAGCAGCTGCGATGGATTGCAGGTGGACGTGGCAATATGACACGAGCTGCCTTGCGCTGGATCCTGGATAACGAAGACATCAGCTGTGTGATCCCAGGCTTTAAATCAGTCGCTCAAGTGGAAGACAACCTGCGCGCAATCGACGTGCCTGCATTTACCCCAGCAGAAAAACAAAGGCTGACCGATTTTTATCGCAGCCAGGTACATGATGCGATACGCGGCGCTTATTAGGATTTCTAAAGCGACTGCCATCTGTCCTGCAAACTCGCCAGTTCCCGGCTGTTGTACGGTTTGTTCTCTCGCTGTAAAAGCAGTTCCAACTGCAGTTTGAACTTCTCACGATAAGCCGAATCAAACTGCACCACGATCGGATCCAATTCCAATTTCCCAAGCGCCTTCAGTGCATATTGACGGACTTGGGGATTGGAATCACGTGCCGCTTTTAACAATTGCGGGATGACCTCGGGACTCCCGATCTTGCCTAAAGCGGAACAGGCCATTCTTCTGACACTGACAGACTGCCCGCACAAAAGTTCCAGCAACCGTTTGATTCCCTCCGTGGAACGATCCTCACCTAACCGAAACGCCTCCTCACTCTCTGTCTGAGGAAGACTGGGTACTGCATTCGAATGACCCGCGGCGATTTCTGTGGCAGCTTGAATCATTTCGTCTGAGGCAGCGTCAGCACCTGGGTCTTCCTCATGCAGCTGTTTGCTGCACCAATCGCAGCAGTTCTGCTTGCGAGTTTCTGCGCGGTTTTTCTCCTCGAAGTAGCTCAGAATCTGCCGTCTTCTACAGCCATCCGTTTTTAAGACCCGCACCATGTCCGCATAACGGGTAAAGCGTCTTTGCTTCAGCGTTTGCAGCTCCTGCAGCACAGGTCCCAAAGCAGCTTCCAGCTGCGCAGTATTAACACCTACCAACAGTTGCTGTGCTGTGTCCTCTCTGCTTACAATCGCCTGATGCTTGTCGAGCAGATGAACCAGCAGCTCCAACTGCTCTTCACTCATGCCCAGTTGTCTCATCAGAACCGGCTTCGACACAGGCCTTAGCGAGTCCGCAGAGGTTCGTTCAACGCTTGCCAACACTTGGATGAAGTTCTCCACCTGTTGTTGATCAGGAAACTCCTTACGCACAAAATACTGGTGAACACCGCGATCTTGATCAGCGTAAATAATATGACAGACCGCAGGATCTCCATCTCGTCCGGCACGTCCCGCTTCCTGATAATACGATTCAACTGAAGACGGAATATGCAAATGCAGAACAAACCGGATATCCGGTTTGTCAATCCCCATGCCAAACGCATTGGTTGCCACGATGAGGTCGATTCGGCCTAAAGTAAACTCACGCTGTACTGCAGTGCGGTCTTCAGTCGACATCCCAGCGTGGTAACACCGGACAGTTCGGCTTGTAATTAGAGATTGCAAATAGCGCGCCATCTCCACCGCTTCATTGCGGGACGCTACGTAGACGATTCCTGCACCTGTTTTCTCCAGCAAAAACTGCAGGGCCAGTTCATATTTGGTTTGCCTGTTTCGAGCAAGCGCCACCGAAAAAGTTAAGTTTGCGCGATCAAAACTCGCGATATATTCGAGTGGGGACTTCAGGCCAACGTGATAGGCAATATCTTCGCGCACTCTTGCAGTTGCTGTAGCTGTTAACGCCAGCACAGGCGTCTGTGGCAGAGCGGACCGCACATCGCGAATCTGCAAATAGTCAGTCCGAAAATCATGACCCCATTCGGATACGCAATGCGCTTCATCTACTGCAAGCAAGGATACAGTCAATTCCCCAAGCCAACTTCGAAAGTTCTTCGAGCGCAACCGTTCAGGCGCAAGGTAGACCAGTTTGTAATGTCCACGCGTGATTTCCTGCATTCGTTTGTCTTGTTCGTACTTGGGAAGTGATGAGTTCAAATAAGTGGAAGTGTGAATGTTTCGACGGCCTAAATTATCGACTTGATCCTGCATGAGTGCAATTAATGGAGAAATTACGATCGTAACGCCTGGCAGCAGCAGCGCAGGCAGTTGGTAGCAAAGCGACTTGCCCGCACCGGTCGCCAAAACCGCGAGCACATCCTGACCTGCGAGTAACGCGCTGATAATTTCATGCTGTCCAGTGCGAAATTCGCGATAACCATAAAAGTGTTCGAGCTGCTGCTCCAGACTGGATCCCATACCGCTTAAGAGGTTTGCAACTGGTAGGTTCACAACGTTTCATCCCCGGCCGAACGCAATTTATTTACTAGTATACCATATGGCTATGCTTGAAGTATTGTCTAAAAAACTGTAGCCTAAGGGAAAAGCCTATTTTCTGTGCAATGGAGTGACGCGGACAATGACTAACACGCAACAACACAAACGGGTTTTTTCAGGTGTTCAACCAACTGGCGATGTACATATCGGCAATTATCTGGGTGCAATGAAACAATTCGTCGATCTGCAGCATCAGGCGGATTGTTTTTTCTGCGTGGTGGACCTGCACGCATTGACACTTCCGCAGGAGCCGGAGCAGCTTCGGCAAAAGACGCTGGAAGTAGCAGCATTGTATTTAGCGATCGGACTGGATCCGAAACAGGCTACGATCTTCGTTCAATCCCACGTGCCAGGGCATGCAGAGCTCGGCTGGCTGCTCCAATGTGTAGCTCGTATGGGTGAAATGAGCCGCATGACGCAGTTTAAGGAAAAAGGGGAAGGCCGCGATACTGTCAGCGTTGGGTTGTTCACGTATCCAGCTTTAATGGCAGCAGACATTCTGCTTTATCAAACCGATGTAGTACCGGTGGGTGAAGACCAGAAACAGCACCTGGAATTGACGAGGGATTTGGCGGAGCGCTTTAACACTCGGTTTGGCGAGACGTTTCGAATTCCCGAACCGTTTATTGGCAAAGTGGGCGCGCGGATTATGAGCCTTGATGAACCCACCAAAAAAATGAGCAAAAGCTCACCAAGTCCAGCCAGCCGGATTACGTTGCTGGAAGAGCCGGATTCTATCCGCAAGAAGTTAATGCGAGCAGTGACTGACGCTGATAATGAGATACGATTTGATGAAGACCAGAAGCCAGGTGTATCCAATCTTCTGTCTATTTACAGCTTGTTTTCAGGTGAATCAATCGATCAAATAGCAGGTCGGTTTACTGGACAAGGATACGGCACGTTGAAGAAGGAACTGGTCGAAGTGGTGATCGATAAGCTGACCCCTGTGCAGCAAACTTTTCACCGCCTCATGAACGACCGCTCAGAGATTGAACAGATATTGCGGATGGGCGCGAACAAGGCGGAGCAAGTGGCGCTCGTCACGCTCACCCAGGTGAAGGAAAAGATGGGCTTAGTGCGGCGATAAACTGTACAATCCTTACTCGCTTAATTGCAAGCAAACGTTCGCAAGGTTGTACATTTTTTCGACATTGTTAAAAAAACATTAGTTCCTTTCGACGCGGCTTTTGCTTGCAATGAAGCAGAAAAAACATTCGTTCCTTTCGACGCGACTTTTGCTTGCAACCGGAGCAAGAAAGGAACGAATGTTTTTTCCGAGCTCACGAACGCGATTTTTTAGCTTTAGCCGATGATTTGACCGGGCGCTTTTTTGGCTGAACCACCGTCCCGTCTAAAAACAACGCCATCCAAATATCATCCT
>JAQBPP010000125.1 GCA_028287455.1 Bacilli bacterium
ACGCTTTGGGATCCTATTACCAAAGTGGGCGGACTGGCTCATGTCATGCTGCCCTACGCATCGCCAAACCATCAGAACAATCCACCCAAATATGCGGACACGGCAATTCCGATGCTAGTGGAATCGATGAAGTCAAACGGGGCTGCAGTTAATCGATTGGTTGCCAAACTTGCAGGAGGGGCGCAAATGTTTCAATTCGCACATGAAACAGAGTGGATGCGCATTGGTCCGCGCAACGTGGAGGCCGTTCATGAGGCGCTGTTGAAACTGCAAATCCCGGTGATTGCGGAGCAAACCGGGAGCAACTTTGGTCGGACGATCGAGTTTTGCACAAGTGATGGCGTGTTGGTTATTCGAACTGCGAAACAAGGGGAACAGAGGATATGAAAGATCAACCAAACCGCAAACGCCTTCCATTTGCAGTCAGTTTCTTCGGGGCTGCGTTCATCGGGGGATTGACCTTGTATGCAGGCAATACCTGGTTGACCGTTTACGAGCGGGCTGCAGTCAGCTTTATCGTGCTGTGGTTGGTCGCCTATTTCGCTGGCAGCGCGTTTCAATCCATCCTTGCGCAAGAGGAGAAAACAACCCTTAGCTCGTTCGACCAAACCTTGCCGCCAGAAGTTCCTGTTTTTTCAAACGGTCCTGAGAATTCCCCGCAGGCCGAAGATTTTACTCCCTGGACATTTCCGGCTTCGCCGCCGCACCAGGCTGAATTTCATGAACGCGAGACAGAGAGGTGAATGTAGGTGAGCTTGCCATCTTTTTTGAAGCAAGAAGACGTTGGACAAGCCTATGAAAAGCAGGTTACTGATTTGCTGTACATTGTGCATCGAATAGCAGCGAAACTGTCAAGAAACCTGCCAGCCTATGTCTCGCGGGATGATTTGATCAGCCTTGGGACGCTGGGACTCATGGACGCATTGAAGCGCTATGATGCCGGTAAAGGTGTCAAGCTGGAAACGTTTGTCACCTGGAGAATCCGTGGTTCGATTTTGGATGGATTGCGCGATTTGGATCCTGTCCCAAGACAAGTGCGGGAACATGCGCGCGCCATTGAGCAGGCGTATTGGATAGTGGAATCCAGAGAGCTTAGGTCTGCCACAGATGATGAACTCTGCGATTTTTTAAAGATTACAAAACGGGAATTGCACAAACGACTTTATGATATATCCAGATCTGTGACGCTGTCACTTGATCTTCCAGTCGAAGGGATGCAAGAAGACTCGCTTGATCGCAGCTGGTGGTTCGCAGATCCGGTGACACTGGGACCTGAGGCTGAGGCAGTCAGACATGATGTGATTGAAACGATTTCCAGGGTTGTCGATCGACTGCCGGACAAAGAGCGGCTGGTCATCACGCTTTATTATTTCGAGGAGCTCGCCTTTCGAGAAATTGCTGAGATTCTCGGACTAACCGTTTCCCGTATTTCTCAACTGCACGCAAAAGCTGTCTGCAGGTTGAGAGCTTCTTTACTTGGACTGCATCAGGAGGTTTAATGAGTTATGTTGGTGAGGGAGGCAGTTTAATGGAGGTTTTGGAAGAGCAGAAGTGGTGGTCGCACCAAGCTGAGACCCTGATTGAAAACGATGGACTTGCCGCTGTTCTGTTGATTCATTCGGCTCCAGAACAAGGGCAAGTGCTATCTGAGGCTGGATTGCATCAATTTTTAGCCAAAGCGGGCGTAGTGTTCGGTATCGATTTGGTGCTCGCTACCCAAGTAGTTCTGGATCCTGTTTCTTTTGTCGGCGTTCGGCAATTCATTGCGCAGGGAATCGCTCCGATTGACGGGGAAAATGCGCGGGTAACCATCCTGGCCGCAGCCGACTCTCACGAATTTGTGCCCAAACTGCTTGAAGACGGCAGGGTGGATTTCTTTGACAGAGGTCCGATTCAAACCGTGAGGGCAGGTCAACTGCTTGCCACCAAAACCCCGCCCACTGAAGGACAGAGTGGAATATCTGTGACTGGCGGCCCGGTACCCGCACGAATCGGGCGCGATGTCCGGCTTCCGGTCGGCAGCGGAACTCAGACAAATGATGAAGACACTGAGTTGATTGCAATGGTTGATGGCCGAATGGTGTACACGCAAAAAGACAATAAACTGAATGTTTTTGCCCTTTATGAGCTGGAAACGGACGTGGACTTTTCTACAGGTAATATCGAGTTCATCGGTTCTGTTCATATCAGAGGAAATGTTCAGACAGGTTTTAAAGTCATAGCGGCCGGAGAAATTGTCATCGAAGGTTATATAGACGCTGCTTACCTGGAAGCGGGTGGAAATGTGGTGGTGCGCGGAGGAATTCAGGGGCGCAGCAAAGGATATGTCCGTTCTGGCGGGTCGGTGACCACCCGCTTTATTCAAAATGCCCTGGTAGAGACACATGGAGACTGCATCGTTCAGGAAAGCATCATGCATAGTAGGGTCACTGCAGCAGGCTCAGTAGCTGTTAAAGGCAGAAGGGCTGTGATCGTCGGGGGAGTAATCAGCGCCGGCAGTGAAGTCCACACTCGCGTGCTGGGGTCGCCGATGGCCACACCCACTGAAGTAGAGGTTGGCGTCCATCCTGAATTGCGCGCGGAATTAAACAGGCTGCATGATCAGCTTGCCGAACTAAAAAAGGGCATTGATAAGACGCGCAAAGCGCTGACTCTGCTTAACAACATAGCAGGCTCGAGCAACCAGCTGTCCCCGGATAAGTTGGCGCTGCACCATAACTTGGTCAAAACAATTGAACATTATAAAATTGAAGAGATCGAGTGCCAAGGGCGCAAGGAGCAAATTGAGGTACAACTGCAGGATTTCACCCACTCCAAAGTGGTTGTTCAGGAAGTCGCCCATAGCGGAGTGAAGCTGACGATCGGCCAACTGTCCACTTTTTTAAGAGATGATCTGCCAAGAGTGGCCTTTATCTATGACCGCGGTGAGATTCGGTCCACTGCGGTATAAGGGGGGATTTCTATTTCAACTACTGTGATTTTCATCTACGTAGTGATTTTGGGTATCATCATAATCGGATATGGGATTACGCGTTCCTCCAAAACCAAGGCCCATCCACCTGGCATCCTGCAGACCGGACAGCAGGATTTGCAACTCGGTTTACAGGACTTTATGGATGAATTGGAAAAGAGCAATTTAGAATTGATTGACACGGTGCATCAACTGCAAAATGATTTGAAACGGGAATCAGACATCAACCGAAAGCGCATTGAGAAACTAGAACAGCGCATTGAATGGTTTGAACAACGTGCAGAGACAGAAATCGAACCTGAACCTGCTCAGTTTGCACTCGCTGGAGCTTATGCACAAGTGGCGAAACTCCGCCGCGAAGGTCTGTCTCTGGCAGAAATTGCACGGAAACTGGGTATGGGAATCGGTGAAGTGGAACTGGCAATGCGTTTCTCTTTGGAAGGAGAAGCCCAATGAGGACTCACGAACTGCGGCAGATCTGGTACTCTAAATCGAGGGATTTTTATCTCGGCTTTGGCGCAGGCATTGTTTGCACTGCCATACTCGCTGCTGTTCTTGCATCCCAGCAGGTGCTGACTCCAGTACAAACAAACACTGCTGCACAAACAAACGCAACTCAACAAGGGGATATCACAAGCCGGCTGGATGCCGCTAAACAGCAGGGGATCGACATCGGTAAACAGCAGTCAGCTGAGCTCATTGGTGCGCAGGGTTCGAATCAGGTGTGGGTTTACATCCCAGCTGGCTTCACACTCACTGAAGTGGCCAACCTGTGCATGGCGGCCGGCGTTTGCCAGGATGGCAATGCGTTGATCGGGCAAGCGCAGCAGAGCGGCGCACTCATTCGCAGCGGGTCGTTTGCCTTACCGACCAAAGGCGATGCTCAGCAGATCCTGCAAATCATTTCAACCCAATAGAGGAAGGCGCCTGATCACGGTGCTTGTACGCTTGCGTTTAAGTGGCGATTATGGTATATTCGAGGCTGAAAAATTTCACACGATGCATACTTTCGAGTCCGCATAAGCTGGCGGAATTATGGTGCATCGGAGGCAAACTCGAGAGGGGTACAACAATGGCAATTATCAGCATGAAGCAACTGCTCGAAG
>JAQBPP010000174.1 GCA_028287455.1 Bacilli bacterium
TCGGATGCTGCATTGCATAAGATCTTTGTTGGGCATTCCATTGTAGACTTAAAAAGGCTTGAACCGCTGCTTGATCCCATCCCCATTGATCGATTTCATCGTAGCGTGTACTCGCATAAACTTGAAACAGGAAGGGTTCGTCCTCGGTACGGACTGCTATTGTAGTTATCAATTCACTTCACCTCAAAGAGATCTTGCCAATAAAGCTTAAATATTTTCACAATGCTTACTATATTCGTCAAATCATTTCATATATCCTAATATATTGTTTTTAATTTTTTTATTTTTGCACAGCTGGCAGCAGTACCAGGTATCGTAGCTCTAGTATGCATCCGCTTGCCTGGATCTGGTCAATCAGGCGTTTTCACTATGTTGATAAAGGTACGAGCGCTCTTGGAAAGGTACCGGTTTTTTAACCAGACGACACCGGTATCGGATTGAAAAGAAGTGTCGGGGATATCAAGCATTTGTATTTCCGCTATTGGAAATGAAGACATAACAGACTTCGGTAAAATGGAGGCCCCAATTCCTGCTACGACAAGTGCAACGATTATCGCAACACTCGAACATTCACAGATAAAGTTGGGCTCGAATCCAAAACTTCTGCACTCATTGACGATTTTGTCATGCAATTTGCTGGTTTTATCGGTCTTCAGTGCAAGCAGCGGAAGATTGACAATTTCTTTCATGGGGATTGATTGTTGAAACGGTAAATTCCATTCACGAGGCAGCACGATCACAAAAGGGTCAGAGGGCAAGCGCGTAACCTCATACCTGGTCATCTCATAATGAGATTCAAAAGGAAGCCTTGTAATTGCGAGTTCAATCGCACGATTCTCCAAATGCTCGGCAAGTGTAAAATGGTCACCTTCGATAATTTTAAATGATACTCTCGGATAACTTTCACGAAATAATCTGATCTTGTTCGGCAGCAGAGAAATGCACGAAACCACCGAACCGACTGCTAATTTCCCTTGCAGTTCGTCCTCTAATTCTTTCATTTCCATGATCGTATCATTGAATTCCTGAATCAAGTGTTCTGCTCTGCGCTTCAAGATGTCCCCAGCCTGAGTTAATTTCATTTGTTTGCCAGATCTGTCAAACAACGGAGTACCAAGCTCTTGTTCAATCAATTTCAACTGCCTGCTCAAAGGAGGTTGCTCCATATGGAGTGCTTTGGCGGCGCGAGTAATCTGTTCCTCTTTTGCAATAGCCAAAAAGTAGCGCAATTGTCGGATATCCATCGCAGACTCCTCCGTCACATACCCACATTGTCTGGTTAACCTATAAAACAGATATTTCTTATCTAGCAATTCGAATGATAACATAACAATACTTTCAATAGTCAAAAATCAATCATCCAGAATCGAGGGGCAATTCATGGAGTATTTATTTGCGGATCGGACCCAGCGGTTTTCATCATCAGCGGTTCGAGACATTTTAGCTGTCATCCAACAAGGAGATGTGATTTCCTTTGCTGGCGGCCTTCCTGGCGAAGACTTTTTTCCCACTCAACAGTTACAAATTGCTTATGAAAAAGTGTTTGCCTCAGGTAAGTCCACTTTACAATATGGAGTCACTGAAGGGTACTGGCCTTTACGAGAGTTGCTGTCAGAGCGAATGAAAACAAAAAACATCAAGTGCACGCCTGATGCGGTTCTGATGACAACGGGTTCCCAACAGGCAATTGATTTATTTAGCAGGGTGATGTTGTCCCGAGGCGATATTGTTTTGACTGACAACCCTACTTATTTAGCTGCGCTGCAGGTATTTCGATCGTATGAAGCAGAAGTTTATTCTGTTCAAAGTGATGCGCTTGGCATGGATCCTGCAGACTTGGAAATGAAGATTATGCGCTATCACCCAAAATTCATCTATGTAGTGCCAAACTTCTCAAATCCCGACGGCAAGCTCTGGAGTTTAGAACGCCGAGAACTCCTGCTTGAGTTAGCGCAAAAATACGATGTCCTGATTTTGGAAGACGATCCATATGGGGAAATCAGGTTCGATCCTTCTGCCGCTTGTCCATCTTTGGCTTCTTTGGATCAGGCGCGCAGCCATGTGCTGTATACAAGTACTTTTTCGAAAACAGTTGTGCCCGCTCTGCGAAGCGGATGGATCACAGGTCCATCGCCTGTTATGCGCATGATTGCTCAGGCAAAGCAAGCTTCCGATCTTCATTCAAGTTCTCTTGATCAACGAGCTCTTTATTTTCTCTTGCGCGATTTTAATTTGGACACTCATATCCGCATGCTGCAGACAGAATACAAGAAGCGCATGACCATGATGCGTGATTTTCTGATCCGTTTACCAGGATTGCGTTTTGTAGAGCCCCAAGGAGGGATGTTTATCTGGGTCAAAGCGATGGATGAATTGGATATGACGCTTCTATTAACTGAGGCAATCAGTCATGGAGTGGCTTATGTACCTGGCGCGCCGTTCTTTGTGGAAAACCCTCAAAACAATACGTTTCGTCTGAATTTCACCCATTCCTCACCGGAAATCTTGCAGCTTGGCATGAGTCGGTTGGCTAGTGTTATCACCGCTTAAACGTTTGGCGGTGCAAGGTTGCCTTGGCCAACTGCCCCCGGTTCACCTGGTACCCGATGCC
>JAQBPP010000165.1 GCA_028287455.1 Bacilli bacterium
CCGCTTTATTTAACCAACAGCATAATCCCATAACCACCCGAGCACTCTATTGCTGTGTCTGTGACTGAGCAAAGAATAAAAACGGATACTGAATGGAGGCCTTTTATGGACAATCGTGAAGTTTTGGAGCAAACAATGCGAAGCTATGAGGATGCGAACAATGCACTTCTGACCGTTTGGGATCAAATTAGTCCTACTACATTGGATATCATGCTGGAAAAGCAGCAGCACCGCCTGGAACAGATATCCGAGCGCATGTACCATGAAGAAATGCTGGAGCACGAATCGGATATGATGCAAAATACACTGGCGCGGTATGAATGGGCCAACCAATACCTTTATGAACACTGGGACAATCTGCCCCCTGACGAGCGACAAACTGTTATGCGCAAACAATGGAACCGCCTGGAGGAACTGCGAAACCGCGCTCATTAATTCGCAAGAACTAGTAAGAGGATCTTGGTTGTAAAACAAAACAGCTTTCTTGCTCCGGTTGCCAGCAAAAGTCGCGGCGAAAGCTGTTCTGTCCTACAATCCAAGATCCTCTTACTAGTTCTTCCGTAAGATGTTTGGCCCGCAACCGGAGCAAGAAAGTCGATAGGGAAACGTATAATCCGTGTATGCCCTTTGTAAAATCACCTTCAACTGGACTTGTAGATGCTAGTGTCAATGTACACTGGTTTTTTGTACGGTACCGCATGGAGTTGGATTTGAAAAAGGGGTAACCGGATGGATGGTGGATAGCCCACACGACTTTCGCCGCGATTTTTGCTTGCAACCTGAGCAAGAAAGTCGTGTGGGCTGCCACCATGCACCCAGGCCCCTTTTTTAAACCAACCCAATGTCGAAATGTTTTTCAATCTATCTGTCAAGTTTCTACAAACTTTGAAATATAGATTTACTATACTGGGGACATTCATACGTTTCAGGTAAAAGATGGGCAGGCCTTCTGGGGGGTGGAAAATGCCCACCATCTATCTAGATGTCATATGGATTGAAAATTTTTGTATGGATTTATGGATCCTATTTGTGGCGGGCCTGCTGGGAAAGTACAAATTCTCCATATGGCGACTGGTCTTGGGTACAGCAGCAGCTTCTTTTATTTCGTTAATGGTATTTGTGCCGGTTGTCGGCGGTGTGTTCTCATCTTGGGCGGGGAAGATTGCGGCGTCTTTTCTGATTGTGTATGTTTCGTTTTCCTGGCAGGGCTTGCGTACCTTTCTTAAGCAGACTGCACTTTTTTACTTATCTTCATTTATGACTGGTGGGGTGGTTCTTGCTGTCAGTTTCTTTGGAGCGGGTAGTTTTGGGGGACTGCAGATCATTAACGATCGTTTTACTTGGCAAGTGAACCTTGGGACCTCTGCACTGTTAGGTTCTTTACCGGTTGTGTATGGTTGCATCCAACTGCTTTTTCGGGCAAAACGGCAAAATCACACGTTCAAGCATCGTTTTCCGGTCATCATACGTGTAGGGGACACTGCCACCCAGGTATTTGCAATGATTGATACGGGAAACTCACTGGTAGACCCGATCAGTCATGCGGTTGTTAGTATTTGTGTATGTTCTGCTGTGTCCAATTTATTACCGAAAAAACTGTGGAACATTTATGAAAAAGGTGAAGATGCCGTTTTGCAATTGGGGAGTGTAGAACTCGATCCTGATTTTGAAGCACGTATTCGCATTATTCCTTATCATGGGGTCGGAGGAAGTGCCGGAATGCTGTTGGCGTTTACTCCGGATGAGTGGTGGACCCTGCAGGATGGCCGAAAAACGATGTTGTCTGGATTGATCGCCTTACAAACGGGTGCACTAAGTCATTCTGATTCCTACCAGATGATTCTGCATCCGGATGCCCCAATGGACAATCAAACAACTCCCCTTGCAGTAGGATTGAAAGGAGCAAGCTTCAGATGAAATTGCAAACTCGTATTCGCTTACGCCTGCGGATCCTCATTGTTCGTTCGCTTCTGAAACTCGGAATCCGTACCGATGAAGTTTATTATGTGGGTGGCTCTGAAGCGCTTCCGCCTCCGCTTAACCGCGAAGAAGAAGAATATTTACTGGAGCGGCTTTCGACCAAAGATGCAGCAGTCAGGTCTATGCTGATCGAACGAAACTTAAGGCTGGTTGTGTACATCGCAAGAAAATTTGAGAATACGGGAATCAATATTGAAGATTTGGTTTCAATTGGCACGATCGGCTTGATCAAAGCTGTCAATACATTTGATCCGGAGAAAAAAATTAAGCTCGCAACCTATGCGTCTCGTTGTATCGAAAATGAAATTCTAATGTATTTGCGCCGCAATAATAAAATAAGATCAGAGGTTTCGTTTGACGAGCCGCTAAATGTGGATTGGGACGGCAATGAGTTGCTGCTCTCTGACGTATTGGGGACAGAAAATGATACGATTTACCGAAACATCGAGGAACAGGTGGACCGCAAGCTGTTGTATAACGCGCTTGAAAAACTGTCAGGACGCGAGCGGAAAATCATGGAGCTGCGGTTCGGGCTGGTGGACGGTGAAGAAATGACGCAGAAAGATGTGGCTGATTTGCTTGGAATCTCGCAGTCCTATATTTCTCGTCTTGAAAAAAGAATTATTAAGAGGCTGCGCAAGGAGTTTAATAAGATGATTTAGGCGGGCTGTGGTTTTGCATAATTCTTCCTTCCCAGGACATACTGAAAACGTCACAAGGCGCACCTGTGTTTAGGGAGGAAGTTGCTGATGAAGCGCAACAAAGTGGAGATCTGTGGTGTCAATACAGCCCAGTTGCCGGTACTAAACAATGCAGAAATGCGATCATTGTTTCACGCTTTGCAAAGTGGCGAGTTACCGGCGCGTGAGAAGCTGGTGAACGGAAATTTGCGGCTTGTGTTGTCTGTCATCCAGCGATTCAATAATCGCGGCGAATATGTAGATGATTTGTTTCAAGTAGGATGTATTGGACTTATGAAGGCCATCGATAATTTTGATCTAAGCCAGAATGTTAAATTTTCCACTTACGCGGTGCCGATGATCATTGGTGAGATCAGGCGTTACCTACGGGATAACAATCCGATTCGCGTCAGCAGAAGCTTGCGTGATATTGCTTATAAGGCTCTGCAGGTGCGTGATCAATTAACGAATGCAAACTTGCGGGAACCTTCCATCGTGGAGATCTCGCAAGCGATGGAAGTACCTAAGGAAGACGTGGTTTTCGCGCTGGATGCGATTCAAGATCCGGTTTCACTGTTCGAACCCATTTATCATGACGGCGGAGATCCGATCTTTGTGATGGATCAGATCAGTGATGAAAAAAACCAGGACGTTACGTGGGTGGAAGAGATTGCCATCCGTGAGGCTATGCACAAGCTGACAGACCGTGAAAAACGAATTTTGTCCATGCGGTATTTCGATGGGAAAACCCAAATGGAAGTGGCTGAGGAGATCGGCATCTCCCAGGCGCAGGTTTCCAGATTGGAAAAAGCGGCGATCAATCATATGCAAAAACATTTCAATTAGGAAATCCGGGGATTCCCTCCTCACTCAGGTTGCAGGCAAAAGTCGTTCGTCGGGAATCCCCGGATTTCTGCCTAAACATGGTTGCAGCAAAAGTCACTCGTCAGCTCGAGGGATCTACCTTCATCAAGGTAGATCCCTCGAGCTTTTTTTTTGATCATAGGACAGTTTTCCATTCGTATGCATAAGATGAACATAACAGCAGCAAGGGGAGGGACGCGGACTGTGGTTAAAATATCCGAATTAACTGCGAAGGACGTTGTCTGCATCTCAGATGGAAGAAGGCTGGGTTCCATCGGGGATTTGGACATTGATTTGGAAACCGGTCTGATCCAATCGATCATTATCCCTGCGCCCAGCCGTCTGTTTGGCATGATGTCAGGCGGTCAGGACTTAGTGATTCCCTGGAGTCAAATTGTAAAAATTGGTTCAGATGTAGTGTTGGTAGATCTTAATCCCAAATTTGTCAAAGGCGCAGACAGCAATTATGTACCGCCCAGTTACAGTGGAAGCTCAGGGGGCTTTTAACTGACTGCCTCGCATCCAGAGGCAGTCTGGACAAGCTGTAACCAAAACTCGCAATTTCGTCCATTTATTGGCATACTAAGAACATGAATCGAAAAAGGCGGGGAGTCAGATGTGGGTGGTGTCAGCCTCACAGATTGAAGCGGCGGGAAAAGGTCGAGTGCGGGCAGGCTTTACCTGGCGCATCGGCAATCTTGGCCTGCATATAGGAGATGATCCGGCGGACGTAGTCAGCAGGCGAATGGAAGTGGCCGGTGAATTCTCCGGCGCTTTGTCAGACTGGATCTGCGGGGAACAGGTACACGAAGACCGGGTGACCCTGGTGGGACAAACGGACAAAGGGGCCGGTTCGACTGATTATACAAGCAGTATCCGTCGCAGTGACTCACTGATTACGAGCGATGCTGGGATCACTTTGGCAACACTTGCTGCAGATTGTGTGCCCTGCTTGTTTTATGACGATCGGAATCAGGTGATTGCGGTCGCGCATGCGGGCTGGCGGGGAACTGTGCAGAATTTGCCAGTTCAAACCGTGACTAAGATGCAGCTTAAATTCGGCACGCAGCTGCAACATCTTTGGATTGCACTTGGACCTGCAATCGGGGAGTGCTGCTATGAAGTAGACACCCCGATTTATACAGAATTTCAAAACAGGCTGCCTGAGGCGATCTCGAAGTTTCGGCAAACGGATGACAACCACTACCAGGTGGATTTACGCGGCATCATCGAACAATCCTTGCAGCAATATGGGGTTTTAAACGGCCATCTGGAGCGCGTCGGGGGCTGCACCTCCTGTGAGAATCAGCTGTGGTTTTCACATCGTAAGGAAAAAGGCGCTGCTGGCAGACATGCGGGTTTGATTCGTATCGTTCAAGCAGGAAATTTTTCCTCAATCACGAATTAAAAAGTTGGAGTTTAGTCATCAAATGCTTTGGAGGTCAGTGCAACTCCTATGGATGAACGTGTACAAGCTGTCAAGGACAGGGTTCATGAGGCTTGCCTTCGCGCAAGACGGCCAGCATCGGAAGTTACGATTGTGGCAGTCTCTAAATACTCGGACGTATCAGGCACCGGCTGGTTTCTGGAGCAAGGCATGAGTCATCTTGGTGAAAACCGGCTGCAGGCTGCGCAGCCCAAATTGGACGCATTTCCACAGGCAATTTGGCACTATATCGGCAGTCTGCAAACGCGCAAGGTCCGTGAAGTGGTACAGAAATTTGCGTACATACATTCTGTAGATCGAATCGAGTTGGCAGAGGAAATTAACCGCAGATGCGAGGGACTGGCGAATCAGCCGGGCTGTTTTTTGCAGGTGAACCTATCAGGGGAGTCCACAAAAGGCGGATTTACCGCAGGTGAATTGCGCAATTTTGTACGCAGCATTTCGACCTATGTCCATCTGCAGGTGATTGGGCTGATGACTATAGCACCCCAAGGAGCTTCTGATGACGAGTGCCGCACTCTTTTTCGGGGCTTGCGGGAACTAAGAGACGAAGTACGCCTTTTAGGTGAGCCGGCCAGCAGGATCCGGGAGTTGTCGATGGGAATGAGTCAGGATTTCGAGATTGCGATTGAAGAAGGAGCAACTTTTGTACGATTAGGCTCTGTATTTTTAAATCAATGACGAAGTGGAGGCCTTCCAATGTCAGTTATAAATAAGATGATGTCACTGCTGGGACTCTCTGATGAGGAAGTTCATTACAAACCGACAGAATCGCAAGAGGCAGCAGTTGAAGAAGAAATCAACCCGCAGTTTTATCCTCGCAAAGGGGCCACTGTGGTTAACTTGCATACGCAAAAACAGGTGCGCCTGGTGCTGTGTGAAGGCAAAGAATTTGACGATACGCAAACGATTGCGGATCATCTGCGCGCTCGCAGGCCAGTAGTCATGAACCTGCACAAGGCGCCCTATGAAGTTGCGGTGCGCATCCTGGATTTTATTGCGGGAACCACGTATGCACTTGGCGGCAGAATGGAAAAATTAGGACAAAATGTATTTTTATGCGCTCCTGAAAATGTAGAAATTCTTGGAGAGATCACAGAGATTGCCATGGCGGAGTTGATCGAATCTTCACAAGTTGAACACACTAAACAAACCGGAAGATAGGGAGCGGCGATGAATATTCAATTAATTGTAGGTACGCTGTTGCAGGTTTATTATTGGTTATTGATTGCTTCCATACTCATGTCCTGGGCTCCGGATGTGATGCGGACGCCGGTTGGACGTTTTCTTACCCGCGTGACAGAACCCTACTTTGGACTGTTTCGCCGGTTTATACCTCCTGTCCGCTTGGGAATGGGGGCAATCGACTTGTCACCCGTTGTGGCGTTATTTGCGTATTACTTTATCCAATTGGCGGTAAACGTCGCTGTGGCCAAGCTCATGTCTTTCATAAGTTAATACAATGGACCACTTAAAGTTCGAAGAATAGGATACTTTTATGGAAACTTTTCATATGCATTTTAGTCAAGAAGAAAGACCGTTTGTACAAACTGTTGAGAAAACAATCGCGCGAGTTGCAGAGCGGGATCTTACCCATTTAACAGATTTTTTGGACCCACGTCAGCTGCAGATTGTAAGGGGCCTCACCAATCGGCACCCTGACGTGCAATTCGTTAGTTTCGGGGGATACCCGGATGCAGAACGCTGCAGAGGGCTGATGTTGCCTGCGTATCAAACAGCAGAGGACTGGGATTGGGAATTGTCGGTAGTTCGCATTTCTCCGGAGTCTTCGGGTACTGTGCTCACACATGGCGATTATTTAGGCGCTCTGACCGGACTTGGCGTGAAGCGCAGCAAATACGGTGATATTTCCATTACGGACACATGTGCAGACATCATCCTCACGACGGAAATGTCTGGGTTTGTGCTCTTAAATCTGACTCACGTTGCACGGGCAAAAGTGCGCACTGCTGAAGTTGCTTTATCCTCTTTTACGCCGCCTGCGGTTGATTTTGAGGAACGAACATTCACTGTGGCCTCACCACGTCTGGATGCTGTACTTTCGGATGCGATGCGTTTATCCAGAGCGAAGGTGCTCGATCCGATCAGAGCGGGCAAAGTACAGGTCAATTGGCGGCAAGTGTCAGACCCTTCCTGGCAGCTAGCCGAAGGAGATGTGGTCTCCATGCGCGGATTTGGCCGCTTTCGCATTCTTGAAATGGAAGGGGTCTCCAAGAAGGGTAGACTTTTTGTCAAAATCGGGAAATACATGTAAATTTTCGCAGGATTCTGCCAGCAGTGTGTCGAAACAACAAACAGAGACTTACTTTATTCAGTTTGTGATGGAGGTACATTATGCCGCTGACTCCCTTAGATATCCATAACAAGGAGTTTACTCGCTCATTCAAGGGATATAATGAAGATCAGGTGAACGAATTTCTCGATCACGTGATCAAGGATTTTGAGCAGCTGATCCGTGAGAAACAAAGCCTGGAGGAACGGGTTGCGCAGGTGGAAGAGCGATTGTCTCATTATCAGCGCATCGAGGACAGTTTGTCGAAATCCTTGATCTTAGCGCAGGATACTGCCGAAGAAGTGAAGCAAAATGCCCGCAAGGAAGCGCAGTTGATTGTCAAGGAAGCGGAAAAGAACGCAGATCGCATCATCAACGACTCACTGACGAAATCCCGTAAAGTCACGATGGAAGTCGATGAAGTCCGTAATCAGGCGCATGTGTTTCGTACCCGGTTTCGTTCGCTGATGCAGGCGCAGCTCGAGATGCTCGAAGCAGGGACATGGGACGAAATTACACAACCGCCGAAATTGATACAAGACGAGCAAATTTGACCGCAGCATGTATTGCTTTTATAATAAATAGTATAAGTATCAGCGTTGAAGGAACCGTCATTTTGCAGGGACTTGAACAGCGAACCGGATAAGGTGAGAGCCGGGACAAGAACAGCAGCTTGAAGATCAGTCCGGAGCTGTGTTTCTGACCGCAGTTTTGCGCAGGAAATACCGGAGTAGTGCACGTTATTGCACATCTGAGCGATGTTTAGGGTACAGCATACATTATTTTGCGTGTACTTACAGCATCAGTAGGGTGGTACCACGTGAGCGCAGCCTCTCGTCCCTTGGGATGAGGGCTTTTTTAACTTTAAGTTGTGGAACGATTTTTTTCTAATGGTAAAGGGGGTCGCATCATTGGCAGATGTGGATTATGGCAAGACGGTGAATTTGCCGAAAACTGATTTCCCGATGCGAGGCGGATTGCCTACACGCGAACCGGAAATTCAGCAGGAATGGGAACGCAGGGGACTGTATCAACAGATTAATGAGCGCAATCAAGGCAAGCCCAAATTTGTTCTGCATGACGGTCCGCCCTATGCGAACGGGGATATTCATCTGGGTCACGCTCTCAATAAAATTCTCAAAGACTTCATTGTGAAGTCCAAGTCGATGGCAGGTTTTCATGCCCCTTATGTTCCGGGCTGGGATACGCATGGCTTGCCAATCGAGCAGGCCATTATTAAAAACAAGAAGGTCAATCGACATGAGCTGTCCATCGCTGAGTTTCGGCAGATGTGCTATGAGTATGCATTGTCCTATGTAGATCACCAGCGTACACAATTTAAACGACTCGGCGTGCTTGGCGATTGGGACGATCCATACATCACGTTGCAACCGAAGTATGAAGCGGAGCAAATCCGTGTATTTGGGGAAATGGCAGACAAGGGATTCATTTACAAAGGGCTGAAACCTGTTTACTGGTGCACTTCTTGTGAAACTGCTTTGGCCGACGCAGAAATTGAGTACGAGGACAAGGTTTCTTCGTCGATCTATGTGAAATTCCTTGTTAAAGATGGCAAAGGTATTTTGCCGCAGCAGTCATCGATCCTGATTTGGACCACTACGCCCTGGACGCTGCCCGCCAATGTGGCAATCGCCTTGGGACCAGAGTTTGTGTATGATGTGGTGAAGCTTGACGGCGAGAATTTGGTAATTGCGCATGAACTGCTGGCGCAGGTTCTGCAGCAGAAGGGCGCCCCCGCGGATGCTGTCCAAACGATCTCGTCGCATAAAGGTGCAGAACTCGAAGGAATCATCTGCTCACATCCTTTCCTCGCGCGTGATTCACTGGTGATCCTGGGTGAACATGTAACATTGGACAGCGGAACTGGCGCGGTGCACACTGCTCCCGGACACGGAATGGAAGACTATGAAGTGGGATTGAAGTATAAACTCCCCATTTTGGCTCCTGTCGACGCACATGGGAAATTTACCCCAGAAGCGGGTCCAGTTGCCGGCCAATTTTACGCGAAGGCAAATGGAGAAATCATCTCTTTGCTGCAGGAGAAAGGGCTGCTTTATCAGGAAAAGAAGCTTGAGCACTCCTATCCACACTGCTGGCGTTGTCATAATCCTGTCATTTACCGGGCAACTGAACAATGGTTTGCGTCGATCGATCAGTTCCGCGGTCAATTGCTGGAGCAAATTGAGCAGGTGAGCTGGACGCCAGCCTGGGGCAAAACCAGAATGCACAATATGGTGGCCGATCGGCAAGACTGGTGTATTTCCAGGCAGAGAGTTTGGGGAGTGCCGATCCCGATTTTTTACTGCGACGCTTGCAATGAAGCGATTATCTCCACTGATACGATTAACCATGTGGCTGATTTGTTTGAGCAGCACGGCTCGCAAATCTGGTTTGAAAAAGAAGCGAATGAGCTGCTGCCGCAAGGTTTCACCTGCAGCTGCGGACATGGCCGCTTCCGCAAAGAGACAGATATTATGGATGTGTGGTTTGACTCTGGTTCCTCCCACCTTGCAGTTTGTGCGCAACGGCCTGAATTAACATGGCCTGCCGATTTGTATCTGGAAGGATCTGACCAATATCGCGGCTGGTTCCAATCTTCTTTAATCACCGGCGTGGCTGTTGCTGGACGTGCGCCTTATCATGGTGTTTTGTCGCATGGCTTTTTGCTTGACGGCGAAGGAAGAAAACAGTCGAAGTCGCTTGGCAATGTGATTGACCCGCTCAAAGTGACCAATCAACTGGGTGCGGATATTTTGCGTCTGTGGGTGGCATCCGTGGACTATCGCTCGGATGTGCGCGTATCCGATCCGATTTTAAAACAAGTGGCAGAGGTTTACCGCAAGATCCGCAACACATTCCGCTACCTGCTGAGCAATTTGTACGACTTTAATCCTCAGACAGATCGTGTGCAAGACGGTGATTTGCTGGAAATCGACCGATATGCGCTGCATCAACTGGCCAAGGTGGATCAGCGGGTCAAAGTTGGTTACGAAGCTTACGAGTTCCATGTGGTTTATCATGAATTGAACAACTATGCCTCTGTAGATCTGTCTGCTTTTTACTTTGATGTGCTCAAAGACCGATTGTATACGAGCAGTCCTAACAGCCCAGATCGTCGCAGTGCTCAAACGGTGTTGTACATCATCCTGGACAGCTTGGTGCGGCTGGCTGCGCCTATTCTGGCACATACAGCAGATGAGGTTTGGAGTTATGTGCCCGGCCACTCAAGCTGGTCGGTTCAATTAGAAGAGTGGGTGCGCGGGCTGGGCCATTACCAGGATGACGAGCTTGGCGAGAAGTGGGATCAAGTGCTTGGGCTTCGTGAAGTGGTGACAAGAGCAATCGAAACGCTGCGCAAAGAGAAAGTACTCGGAACCTCGCTGCAGGCGCATGTGCATTTATATCCAAACGCTGAGAATCTGCAGGTGTTAAGAGCGACGCCAGATCTGGATAAAGTGTTGATCGTCTCCAAAGTGACGCTGCATCCTTCGTCGGAAACTCCCCCGGATGACGCGTTGGTGGAAGCAGGGCTTGCGGTACGTGTGGAGCTCGCGACAGGGGAGAAGTGTGAACGCTGCTGGACTGTAACAGACGAGGTGGGGACAATTGAACAGTACCCAACGTTATGTAAATCGTGCTCACAAGCAGTCGTACATTTCGTTTAACTAATTTACTCAAAAAAATGCAAATAGAAATAAAAGGGAAGGCCCTGAGAAATCGGCCTTCCCTTGTTTACCTTAGATCAGGATGTTTTTTCTTATTGTTAAGAAAGTATAAATGAGGTGCAATATTTTCCGCATTTTATACTTTCTGGCTGCGCAAACTAACTTAGATGCGTACCACTACCAGCAGCAGGATCCCTAGTAAGATAACTCCGAAAAAGAGTGAGGAAAACGGCAAGGGATTTTGGAAATGCAGCAGCATTTTACATAAGAAACTTGCCACGATTTCCACAGCGCCTATCCAGATCAGGATGGAAGCAAAAGAGCGGATAAAACTCTTTCTCAAAATAGATGACACTCCCTTCAACATGTTTTTATCATACTGCTTTTCAGGCAATAAATGTTTGCTGCCCAGACCACACAAACTGAACAATTTATGACGACAACTAATTGTTCTAATTGCAGTAATAAGGGGGATTTCACGTGACTGACAGGGAACTCTCGGAAACTGGAAGCAAGGTGCAGGAGTGGAAAACGATACTAGAGCGAATTTCTGCACATTTTGAGAACAATAACTTTGGGGATTATGTGAATTTGCTGCAGCACCCGTTGCGATTGATGATGATTAACTTTATCGGAGGCATCAGCCGCGGTGTTGGGATTGGATTAGGTTTTACTTTGATCGCGGCCATGCTGATCTGGTTGTTAAGCTGGCTGACGCGATTGCACTTGCCTGTGATCGGCAGCTTCATTGCGGATATTGTGAGGATTGTGCAAGCTGAACTTCATACGCCGACAGTTTAAGGAGGGGACAAGCTTGTCTTTATCCAAACAAATGCTCGATTCACTCGAAAGCCGGCTGGTGGAAGAGCGAGAACACTTGCTGAAGCGGCTCTCTGACAATGATAAATATGGATTAGACAGCACAATGCGGGAAACTTTAGGGGAACTGTCTGTCGTGGACAACCATCCGGCAGATATTGGGGATGAGGTGTTTGAACGGGGCAAGGACCTCGCGCTGCGGGATCAAGACAGTTTGCGGCTGCATAAAATCGATCATGCATTAGACCGCATTTCCCAAGGGACTTATGGGACCTGCGAGCATTGCGGCACTGAAATCGCTTTTGCCCGGCTGGATGCAGAGCCTGCAGCTGATTTATGCGTGATTTGCCAGGAAAAGAAGGAAGATATCGAAATCAACACCAACCGGCCGGTAGAAGAAAACTTCCTGTTTCCTGGGTATGGACGATCGGACCTCGATACCACCCGCGATATGGAATACACGGGTTACGACGGGGAAGATGCCTGGCAGGAAGTGGCGAGGTACGGAACCTCAAGCTCCTACTCGGATGTGCAAGCCGGGTATGTTTCGGATCCGGATGAGTTATATATTGAAAGCGAAGAGCGAATTGGATATGTGGAAGATATGGAGGGCTTTTTGACCGCAGACATTTACGGCAATGCCACCGGATATACACGAAATGCAGCCTATTACAGAAAACTTGGCGAACCGGAGTTCCTCGAGCCAAATGGCGACATCCAATAGAAACTATGCTAGACTAAGGACACTACGCTTTGTGTTTTCGGTCTGGAGGGAAGCTGTCGGTGTGGGTTTATTTGGGTGCGATTCTTGTGCTGATCATTGATCAATTGTCGAAGTTTCTGGTGAAAGCCTGGATGCTGCAGGATCAAGCGATCCCAATTGTCGGCAATTATCTGGTGTTGCTTTCGATTCGCAACCCTGGTGCTGCGTTTGGCATTTTAGAAGGGCAGCGGTGGCTGTTCATTACAATTACAATTCTCGTTTTAGCGGTAATCGCTGTGGTAGAGAAGCGCATACCCAAACATCGCAAGCTTGTGCGTTTCTCGCTCGCGCTGTTGTGCGGCGGGGCGATTGGCAATTTGCTGGATCGGGTTCTGACTGGCAAAGTGGTTGATTTTATCTACGTGCAAGTGATTAATTTTCCCATCTTCAATTTAGCGGATGCTGCTATTTCAATTGCGGTGGTGCTGCTGCTCTTAGATGCTTTTTTCGGATCACAACAAGTGAAAAAATAAAGAGGGTGCAAGTGTGTCGCAACTAGACAATCAGACAGGCGATTGGCAGGATAACCTGGAGGAAGAGGAGGAGCTGCTGCCCGCATTGGGCGAGCAGGAAACTTTGCCGCCAAATTCCACATTCGAATGGATCATTCAAGGGGAGCCTGTTGGTGCTCGCCTGGATCGTTTTCTCGTGCAGGAGATGCCGCAGTTATCGCGCAACCAGGTGCAAAATTGGATTGGCTTGGGAAACATCCTGGTTCAGGGACAAGCCAGCAAACCGGGATACAAGCTGCGACCCCTCGATACGGTTCAATTGTTCGTGCCGGAGCGTGTTTCCACCGAATTGCAGCCAGAAGAAATACCGCTGTCGATTGTGTACGAAGATGACGATTTGCTTGTCGTGGACAAGCCCAGAGGCTTGGTGGTGCATCCAGCAGCTGGCCACTCTACGGGAACATTGGTCAACGCGTTGTTGTTCCACTGCAAGGAGCTGGCGAATCCAGCAGGTACGGATCGGCCAGGCATCGTGCATCGAATTGACAAAGACACTTCCGGACTGCTCATGGTCGCGAAAAATGACTTCGCGCACCGCGGATTGTCTGAGCAGTTAAGCAAACATACAGTTACGCGCAGGTATCTCGGCATAGCGCATGGCGTTTTAACGCACGATGTGGGGACGATTGAAGCCCCGATTGGCAGACATTTGGTGCATCGCCAGCAAATGGCAGTGATTCGCACCGGTAAGCAAGCGGTGACACATTTTACAGTAATTGAACGTTTCGAGAACTATAC
>JAQBPP010000167.1 GCA_028287455.1 Bacilli bacterium
ATTGTGTTGGTTCTAGTATCGATTTGTGCTAAAGAAGTTTGGATGAGAGCGGAATTATTGGTATCTAATCCTGTTTTTAAATTTTTCAAAACGGAAAATGCATTATCAGCATCTTGAGCCTGACCAAAAACTTGATTTCCCGACAAATTCACATTCATTTGAACTCCATCGCCAACATCGTAAAGCATCTGACCCGTATTCGTGGTTGCAGTTTCAGCACTTGTAGTTAAATAAGGCGCTACGGTAGTTTGTTGACCGTTGAAAATATATTTACCTTGATACTGAGAATTACCAACTGTTACTAACTGCTGGTACAGTTGGTCTACTTCCATCGCAATGTTTTTCTTGCTATCAGCAGGTACGGTGTCAGATGCCCCTTGTACAGCTAAATCACGCGCACGCTGCATGACTTGATGCGCCTGATCCAACATTGTATCTGTATAATCAAGGACTCCTTTTGCCTGATCCGCATTGTCCTTGTACTGAGCGTAATAAGCTGCTTGTGCCTTATACCGCATAATATAACCGGTACCTACTGGGTCGTCTGAAGGATTATTAATTTTCTTGCCAGAGGCCGCTTCATCTTGCAAGCGGCTTAGGCGGGAGTTATTATTCTGAATATCAAGCATCATTTGATTAGTAAGCATGCCTTGAGTGATCCGCACAGTATTTCCACCTCTCCGGGTTATTCCGCTTGCATATTCAAACATTTAACCAGGTTGATTAACGTCCCACCATTCCGGTACTGGTAATCAACCTGTCCAGCAGCTGGTCAATCGACGTGATCATTCTGGCTGATGCATTATAAGCCTGTTGAAACTTGACCATATTGGCCATTTCCTCATCCATCGAAACGCCTGATACGGATTGACGTTTTCCATCAACTTGTTGAACTAACACTTGTTGATTTGTTACCTGCCGCTTAGCTTCTTGTCCTTGCACACCAAGTTGTCCAACAACTGCCTGCAAGAAGTCATCCGTTGTTCCACCAGTCAGTGCTGTCGAAACTCCTGATCCTGTGAAATCCAGCTTGGTATCTTTGATATTGTTTATGGTGATCGCTAATGTCCCATCGCCTGGGACTGCGGTTTTCGGATCACTGCCAGTCTGTGCTGTCGTAGTAAAAGCCGCGGCAATATTACTTACGTCATTCACAATGGATGCATCCACTGTAATATTTTCTGCATTTATCGTTTGTCCGGCCGCAGATGACGTGAAAAAATCGCCTCCTGGCCCATTTTGTGAATAGCCAAGATGATGCAAGCCGTTTAGACCGTTAACAACCATTTGGGTGCCTTTGGGAATGGTCGCCACATTTCCATTCACCATCGAAGCAGGAATGGTGGATTGACGTTGTCCGCTGCTGTCTATGATGTAGGTGTTAGGCGGAAGAGTGGGAGGATTCCCTACCACATTCATAGCCCCAGCAATTTTTATCGTCATAGTGCCGTTTGCTAAAGAATATGCAAATGCGTCAATCTGATTGTGATAGTTTTTTACGTCTAATCTGGAGTCGATCATACCTTGCAGTTCTCCGCTTGAAACTTGTACCGACAACACCTTGGTAGGATCAGACTGCGATAAATCAACTGTAACCGGTGTTACCGTCTGGTCTTGCAGAATCGTTTGGCCACCAATGGATAGTGTATATTGTCCACCGACAACACTTGATTTAACATCAGCCAAACTTGACAGTTGGTCAACCAGGTAGTCCCGTTGGTCAAGTAAATCGTTTGGTTTGTCCCCGATCAACTGAACTTGATCGATTTGTTTATTCAGGGCGGCAATTTGTGTTAAATTTCCATTTAGCTCATCTACCTTGGCCTGGAATCCGCTTTTAATATCATTATCTAAAGCGTTCAATTGAGTCGCTGTCTGATTAAGCGTTTCTGTTACGGTCAACGCATTCTGTTTCACCTGCATGCGCGCGCTTAAGTTATCCGAGTTTGGACTGAGTTTTTCCCAGGAGTTCCAGAAGTTGCTCATGACGGTTGAAATCCCCGTATCTGACGGTTCATTCACGATCGCAGTAATCTTGTCCAGAGTCCCTTGACGTAAATTCCACCGTCCGAGATCCTGGTTTTGATTCCGGTACTGATCATCAAGAAAACTGTCTCTCAAGCGGGTAATCTGATCAACCTGCACCCCGGTACCTAATTGACCAGGTGCAGCACTGTGTGACATTCCCGGCATTTCGACCGGCACGGTAGCAGACTCATCCACCCGCTGCCTGGAATAGCCTGGTGTGTTTGCATTCGCTATGTTATGTCCAGCTGTATTTAAAGAGGACTGTTGCGCCCTTAGACCTCGCATTGCAATCTCTAATCCGAAAAAAGTTCCTGGCACGCCAGCCACTCCCTATGCTTTAAAATCGAACAAGTGCCCACCGTTTGAGGCCGGTGCCATGGGTGCCTTAATTCCATAACCTGCAGCGTCTTTGCCATAGCTGCCATTGTCATTCATAGCCATGAACAAATCTATCATTTCCTGCACATAGGACAGAGACTGTTCGGTTAATTCGCTGTTCTGTTGATTAACGACCTGGATCTGATTTACAACATCGCGGCACTGATTAGACAATTGCTGAATTCGTTCACCGGTTTTAGCGTCGCTGTGCTGCACTAAATAAGAGGTTGTAATTTGCTCTGGTTCAACGCTAAACTGCGCAGCAATTTCTTGTCCTACTTCCTGCCGTAAAACTTCCAATCGATTAATTCGTCGCATCGACTGCGAAATCCTCTTCAACACTTGATCAAGAGCAGTGGTATCTCCTTTAATCAATGCTTGCTTATGCGCTTCACCCAGAGTTAATAGCTGGTTATATTCATCGATGATACGTTCAATAATTTCGATCAGATTCTCCAGCTGCTTGTGCATTACACAGCCCCCTGACACTTAATTGCGCAATAAGCGAGCTATACGCGCTCATCGAACATTCCACTACCGAGTAATTTATCCGCAAGTTTGCCGGCATCAATCGGCGCGCCTTGTGCATACCTGTTTTTTAACTGTTCCAGCCGATCTTGCCGGGAGGTATCCACATTAGCTGTCGATTTTTCACTCTTGTTCTGCTGGGCTGCAGTGAGCTTCGTAACCGGGTTTAAGTTATATAACGGGTACCGATTGGCATCATTGATCTTCATTGCTTCCACCCCTAACTTGTAAATCCCCATTAATTCTTACTTTTTATATGAACATTGCAACGAAGAAACATGTATGCGATTTATAGTCAATAAATACAATCTAGGCAGATTACATTGGTTTATATGCGTAATTGCTATGCCATACAACCAGTTTACTCTATTTTTCTACTAAATCCTTTTTGATCGTACGAAGCATGCCTCGCAAGCGCAGGATCGCTTTGCTGTGAATACGCGAAACCTGCGATTCACTGATGCCTAGTACGTAGCCGATTTCTTTCAAGGTAAGTTCTTCTTCATAATAGGCATGCAGCACTTGCTGCTCCTTGTCCGTCAAGCGGCGGATCCCCTGGGCCAGCAAGGCACGGGATTCTTTATCCCGCAAGTGCTCCACCGGATTTGCGTCAATTGCAGAATCAATTGTATTGACCTGCCCCTCCGCCTCCAATTCATCCAACGACCAAACTGACGTCCACCCTATTTCGCTTAACCAGTCGTGTAAAACTTCTATCTCAATATCCAGACAGCCTGCAATCTCTTCATCAGTAGGCATTCGCAATAATTTCTGGCTTAATTGATCAAAAGCAGCTTGCACCTTCGCCTGCTTCACACGTAGACTGCGCGGAACCTGGTTGTTGCGTCTGATTTCGTCCAGCATGCACCCTTTGATGTAGTGGATCGCATAGGTGCCGAATGTGGCGCCTTTAGTCGGATCGAAGTGCTCAAACGCACGGTACAGTCCCTCAACACCTGCGCTGACAAGGTCCCCTAGTTCAATGGTACTGGAAAAGGTGGCATTTGCAACCCGCCGGGCTGTACTATACACGAGAGGCAGGTGATCGCGGATTAAATTATCCTGCTTCTGCTGATCCCATTTGCGATAAACATCGAGGCCCGCTATCACAGCATCAGTCTCCTTTGTGCAAACTAACTTGAAAACAATCTACAGTTATTCAAACCAGCTGTTATAAATTTTTTG